>CAZUPA010000019.1:5066-12615 GCA_964622205.1 uncultured Sphaerobacteraceae bacterium | reverse complement strand
ATGCCGGCTTCGTGGAGGAGCTGGCGGACTTCGAGAGGGGTGAGCCCGTCGATGGGGCGGTTGATGCGTACTTCGACCTGGCCCTTGGTGGATAGGTCGTTGGCGCGGGCCCAGCGCCAGAAGTGGGTCCAATTGTAATCGGCCATGTCCGGTTCGGGGTCAGCGGCGGGCTCAGGGGTGGAGGCTGCCTGGGATTCGGGCCGTTCCGGCTCCGGGCTGGCAGGCTCGGGTTGTGCGGTTCCGGTTGGGCCGGCAACCGCCTCAGGCTCGGATTCGAGTGGTCGCGGTCGGCGGACCGTGCCGCGCCGGAGGGCTTCCACGATTGGCGGCGTGTTGCCCTCGTCCGGCCGCGCGGGGGATTCGGTGGGGAAGCGTGGCGGTTCCGGGCGGCTGGGAGCAGGTTCGGGCGCGGGAGTCTCGCCGCGTGGGTCCTGGGGTTCGGATAGGGCGGAGTCGCGCCGGGTGAGGCTGGAGGTGTCGCCAACGCCCAGGAGGTCGAGAGCGCGGGCAAGGGCTCGTTGCTCGGCCAGTTCGATGGCGGTGTCGAGCAGGCCGGAGCCGGTTGGCTCGGCGGCATGGGCGGTGATGGAGCCGCCATCGGAAAAGGTGAGCGAGGCGCGGATCACGACCTGTTCGTCGTGGATGTGGGTGAGTTCGGTGGTGACGGCCAGGCCAGGGTAGCGGCCACGGAGGGCGCGGAGCCGTTGCCGGAGGCGGACGACTCCTGGATCCAGATCGGCTTCGGGTTGCTGGTTATTGGCGCTCACGACCGGGGACCCCCTGGGACTTTGACGCGGTTTCTGTGGCGATTATAGCGCCGGGCCGGATCGGGACAGGCTGATGACCTCGCCTGATCCGGCGGATTCACGCGCGGCAAGGCCGACCCTGAGAGCGAGCTGGGCATCCGCTGGCGTGGCACGATCCGCGGGTTGGCCGGAGCGGACGCACTCGATGAAATAGCCGGTTTCGTTGACGTAGGGGTCGGTTTGCTCGACGGTGATCGGTTCGGGATCGCCTTCGACGCGGTAGATGGTGAGCCGGTTGGTTGGCTCGCCAACCTCGAAGGAGCGGCCGCCCGCCTGGAAGTGGTACTCGATCGCTCCGTTCTCGCAGAGGATTTCGATGCGGGAGGTGAAGGGGTAGCTCTCGGGCTGCATCATGCCGCCCTCGGCGGTTCCGGTGGCGCCGCTTTCGTAGCCGACGAGAACCTGGCCGTGGTCGTAGCCGGCGGAGCGTTCGTTGTAAAGGCCGTGGGCGGCGACGGTGGTGGGCGTGCCGAGGATCCAGTTGAGGGCGTCGAAGTCGTGGACGAGCATGTCGTAGATGGCGCCGCCGGTTTGGCTGGAGTCCTTGAAGAGTTTCGACCAGGCCGGGAAGGGCTGGCGGCGGGCGGTGATGCCGGCGAGCGGTTTGCCAAGCTCTCCGCTGTCGATGACGCGCTTGAGTTCGACATATTCCGGCCAGAAGCGGAGGACGTGGGCGACCATGAAGACCTGGCCGGTCCGTTCGGCGGCGGTGACGAGGGCTTCGCCGTCTCCAACCGACATGGCGAGGGGTTTTTCGAGCAGGACGTGTTTTCCGGCTTCGAGCGCGGCTTCGGCGGTGGCGCGGTGCGTGGGCGTGGGCAGGCAGATGTCCACGGCTTCGATGGAATCGTCGCGGAGGATGCTGTCGAGGTCGGTGGTGGCGGTGGAGCCGAGTTCGGCGGCGAGGTCGTCGGCGCGGCCATTGCCCTTGGCGTAGATGGCGGCGATGTCGACATCGTCGCGGGTGCTGTAGGCGCGGGCGTGGGTGCCGCCCATGAATCCGGCGCCGAGAACGGCGATGCGTGTCTTGCTCATGCGGGTCCTGTCCGAAATGGGCGGGGCACGAGCCCCGCCTCTGCGTTACATACCGTAGCTGGACCTATGTTACGGCAGTTCCTGGACCGGGATGAACTGGCGGAGGAACGTGAGGGAGTTTCCGAGGGCGGTTTCGACCTCGGCCAGTGGTGGCCAGGGTTCGCCCTGGAACTCCATTTCGATGGAGCAAGGACCGGTGAAGTTGACTTCGTTCAGGGCGGCGAAAATAGGGACGAAGTCGATTTCGCCGGCGCCAATCTGGGGGAAGTTCCACACGCCGGGGCCGCCGATCTGGTCCTTGATGTGCAGGTGGTTGATGAACGGCGCGGCGGCCACGATGTCGGTTTCGGGGCGGACACTTCCATAGAAGATGACGTTGGCGGTGTCGTAGTTGATGCCGACGTTGGGCCGGTCGATTTCCTGGACGAGTTCGGCGGCCATCGCGCCGGTGGCGGAGACGCCGCCGTGGGTTTCGAGGCAGATCTGGATGCCGTTCGCGGCGGCCTCATCGGCGAGGGGGCGAATCCGGTTGAGGAAGGCGACGCGCTGTTCCTCCACGGTGCCTTCGGACGAGGCGTCGTGGCCGCCGGTGCTGGTGGTGACGTAGCGAATACCGAGCTTGTGGGCGATGTTGAGGGATTTGCGGAACTCCTCGATGCCGGCATCGCTGGCGAGGTCGGAGTGCCCGCTGAGGCTGATGGCGTCGAGGCCGTGCTGTTTCACGAGTTCGGCGACACGGACAAGGTCGTCATCGGTGGAGTCGCGGAGGACGTGCTCGGTCCAGCCGGGGACGGAGGAGAGTTCGACGCTGGTGTATCCGGCGGCGGCGATCCCGGTGAGGGCTTCCTCGAACGAGTACGAGTGATAGCTGTTGGTGGAAACGGCGAGACGGTCGGCCATGGTGACGGTCCTTTCTGCTCAGCCTTCGGACGGAATGGGATCGTCGAACCATTCGCGGCCTGGGTAAAGCTGGATGTACTCGACGCGAATGCCGTCTTCCTCGGTGAAGGCGGCGAGGGCAAAGGGAGGTTCGCCCATCTCCCCGATCTCGCGGACGATGGTCTTGCCCTCGACGGCGGCGTGGATGTCATCGACCTCATAGCAGATGTGGCCGGACTCAAACGCGTTCGGGTCGGTGGTGTTGCCGGGGCCGTAGCGCAGCCATTCGACGCGCTGGGGGTGGTTCTTGGGGTTGGTGAGCCAGAGCTTGCCGCCCGCGACCCAGGTTTCGCCGGGGATGGGTGTTTGCTGGTCCGTCGCCGGGATGCCGATGTGGTGGAAGCGCTTCATGAGAGGTTCATCCTTTCAAAGATGGCTGATGTTTCCCTGATCATGGGGCTATTTTCGGGCCTGTCAATCGCGTAAGGCTGAGATCCGGGCATTCCACAAGGGGCGGCGGTGCCGAGACCGAGGAGCGTGTGGCAATGCCTCATTCCGGAAGCCCACGCGCCACTGGGTGGATGAAGGAGTTCCGGGAACGTCCCGTGCCTGTCCGAGGGAGAGATGCAACACGCCCGCGATAATTCGGAAATTCGGTAAATCGGGTTCGCGGCGATTTGGCCCGGAACGACGGGCTTTTCGGTCAATGAATTTGTGCGGAAATACCGCGACTTATCGCGGGCATAGGCCGTGGCGTGGTGGACGGAGAGGTGCGTGAGCGGTGGGCGGATGCCGGGACAGACACACGACCGACCACACGGTTACCCAGTGAACGCATCGAAACGGGAAAAGTCCGCCATTTGGCGAGAGATTGGGGTGCGATGGGCGAGCGGCGACAGACTCCGGCCGCTCCATCCATGGAACGATTCGTTGGCGATGCCGGAGCCTTCGCCCCGTACATTGGGAAAGCGGTGGCGGAGGAGGATCGCGGAGGGCATCCGGGGAAACGGTGCGATGACCGGACCGCCTAGTGTCCTGCCTGGGTGTGCGGGATGACCGGATCTCAGCTTAAGGAAATCTTCAGGAATGGCTCAGGGATGCGTCAGCCTGCGCCCCTATTCTCGTAAGTGGACAGGCAAGCGATGCGGTTCCAAGCGCCGCATCTCCCGAGTCCAACTCTCTCCTCCCCCCACCCACCGGAGCGGGTCGCATCCAAGCAGCGACCCGCTCGGTATTTAAGCCACCTGACGAAGTAGCTTCATTTGCCTTCTGAAACCGTCCCCGCCAACCCGGCGGGGACGGTCATTTCACGCCCGCGGCTTTCGCCAGGTCGCGGGTGAGTTCGGCGTGCCCTTCGTGGAGGGCGGTGTGCCGGGTCATGAGCATCAACAGGGCGAGGCCGGTCATCGGTGCGCGGTTGATTGGTTCGTACACGCGGTCCAGCACGTCCGGGGTCAGGCGGGCGAGCGTGTCTTCCAGAAGTTGGCGGGTTTCCGCCCAATCGGGGATCGGGACATTGGTGGAGGTGGCGACGGCGCGGAACTCGGCGTCCCGGTCACGCTCCTGGGAGCCCTCGCCGAGCACGCCAACAATGCCCTGGCGCAAATGGCCGAGCGAGTGGACCGCAAGGACATAAATCGAGTTGGTCTCCGGCGCGGGCGGTCGCCAGTTGAGCTGGTCGATGCCACAACCGGCGACGACTTCCTCGATTCGGTCGAGCGAGTCACACAGGTTGTTCCAGAAGGCTTCAATGGCGGGCGTCTGGAAGGTGCTGGTCATTGGGCGGGTACTCCCGTGGGGCGCGATGGTCGGTGCGGGAATCCTACCGGATCACGGGGTGGGCGGGAGGTCAAAGCGCCAACCTCCCGCGTCGAATCGGCCGTACATGCATCGTGCGCATAGTGCTGCTTTCGCATGGCGAGCGAAGATTTGGGTTGTTAGCCTTTCCTGTTCGCGATTGAGCGACAACGGAAACGGAGGGCCCATGTATATCGGTGGTGGAGCACTGCTCCTGATTATCATCATTATCCTGATCATCTGGATTCTGTAGCAATCGACTTCAACCAGGGAGCCGGGCACGCGACGAAGCGTGTCCGGCTCTTTTCGTTGGCGGCGGATGCGCGGTGCGGTAGGGGCTACAGACTCCGGCTGTTCCGCGTATGCGGTGATTCGTGGTCCTTCGCCGGAGCCGTAACCCTGTACATTTCCGGGCGCCGCGGGGTTTCGTTCCATGCGGCGGTTTGCCTTCGGTTCGGTGGGGCCACCCGCACCCGGACGCGCATGCCGCGGCTGGTGACGTGGTTATGTGGGTGGAAGTGGGCCGAGAATGCGCTCGAAGAAGTCGATGATCTCGGTGGCGGCTGAGGTGAGGTTTTCCGGTTTGGCTTCGAACACCGATTGCAGGCCATGGTCGTCATGGGGAAGTTCGAGCAGGGACGCGTCGATTCCGTGTTCGAGCAGGGTTTCGACAAAGGTGCGGCCCTGAAGCACCGGAACGAGGTCGTCCAGGGTTCCGTGGACGACAAGCACCGGTGGGACATCTGGATGGACGAGGCGGAGCGGGCTGGCCAGGCGGGCCCGCTCGGCGATGGTGGGATCGTTGAGATCGTTCCCGCCGAGCAGGGCGGGGATGACGGCCTCCACCTCGGGATGCGGCGGGTACGCGGTCTGGCTCCGCCAGTCGACCAGGAAGTCGGTGGGTGGGCAGAGCGGGACGGCGGCCTGGACGGCGCTGGATTCGTTCGGGCTGCCGCCTTCGCCTTCGAGCTGGGCAATGCCTTCGGAGACTGCGGCGAGGGCGGCGAGATGCCCCCCGGCCGAGCCGCCCCAGATACCGATGCGCTCTGGGTCGATGCCGTATTCGTTGGCATTGGCGCGGAGGAAGCGGATGGCGGCTTTCACGTCGTGAATCTGGGCGGGAAAGATCGCTTCGTCGCTGAACCGGTAACTCATGGTGGCGGTGACGAAGCCGCGGGTGGCGAGGAGATCGGATGGCGATGGCTGGCGCTCGCCACCGGCCCAACCGCCGCCGTGGACCCAGAGGACGGCGGGCCGGGCGGGAGAGGCGGGTGAATTGGGGCGGAGGATGTCGAGGTGGAGTTCGCGGCCACCTCCCCTGCCGTAGGCGATATCGCGGTGTTCGATCAGCGATGGGGTGGTCATGGGTGTGCTCCCTGGCGATTAAGCCAATTGCCTGAATGTCCTGGACATCGCGACTATTTCACAAGGATCAATTATGTGTAAGGGCAGCCCAGCGAGTCGAAGGCGAGCGTGTGGCTGTCCTGTCCAATCATCCAGACCCGTATGGCGCGTACCATAGCCTGTTTGGAGCTTCATGATCTCCGGACGAGGCTCTTCCCGCGTCAGCCCCGCCATCATGGTCAGGACATCGACACGGCACTCATGGAACCGCCGCTCTCCATGTGCGCGGTGGGTTCAGAGCGGGACGTCTTCGTAGCCGTTTTCCTCGATGACTTTGGGTATCCGGGCGAGCATGTGTTTGATGTAGCCCCGAACCTTGACCTGGGCCCAGAGCGACACGATGAAATCGAACGTTGAATCGGGTTCGGTCCAGTAGGCCTCGATCTGGACTTCGGTGGAATCGCCTTCGGCGCGCATGTGCCACGAGAGGGTGAGATGCGAATCGTGATCGTAGGCGGTAATGGTTTTGTAGGTGATGGGTTCGGAGACACGGAACGAGAAGTGGCGATCGCGGCCGCGGAGGGTCATGACGCAGGTGACAACCGTGCCCTCACCGATACCGCCCTGAAGGACGGCATAGTCGCGGACATCGGGAGGGAGGAGCCGGGGTTGACCCTCGTGGAAGTCGGTCAAGCACGTCCGAACCAGCCCGATCGGAAATGGAATACTGCAATAGGCATCCACGCGAATGCTTGGCATCGAATCATCCTGATGCACCCAGACGACGAGCGGAGGGACCCAGGGTACGCCTGATGGGTCAGGTCATTATGCATGCCCAGGGCAGCCTGGTGACGTGTTGGATCGGGTCACGGGCTCCGGGGTGGAGGGTGGACCGTCGCCGCTGGTGGGCTGGGAACGGATGCGGAACAGGTGGAAGCCGGCGATGTTCTGGAGATGACTGGTGTAGAAGAGGAGACCGGCCGCGACGAGCAGGACGATCAGGCCGCCGGCGCCAGCTACCGTGGAGGCGATGGCGAGGCAGCCGGTAAGGGTGGCGAGGATGACATCGGAGGTTGGGCCGAGGCCCAGCAGGGCGGTGCCGTTCTGGGTGTCAACCGACCGATTTGCCTTGACGTGGGCCGGGCGAATTTGGGAGAGTCAGCGTGTAATCTCGGCAACAGGCAGGCGAGGGGCGCCCTTCATTACATGTAGTGAGGATGCCCAGCGCGGTCAGGCAACATGCACAGCCTGGGGTTGTCGCACTTGCCCGTGGCCGGGAGTACACTTGGGTCCAATCATCACACCTTTGATGAAGCGTCCGGGAATCCCGGACGAAGGCAGAAGGCGCCGCACCGGTTGGTGGGCGGGCCTTGTTCAGGAGGTATCCGGGTGTCGAGCGATATGAATAGCCGGATTGATTCGTTGTTCCGTGAAGTCGCGGAAAAGGGCATGTCTCGCCGGCAGATGATCCAGCGGGCGACCGTGATGGGGATTTCGGCCCCCGCGCTGGCCGTGGCCTTCGCTGGCGTGGCACAGACCGCCGTCGCCCAGGGCGTGGAAAACCCGCTCGGGATCGACCCGGATGCCCCGCTCGATGTGGTGATCTTCAAGGGTGGCTACGGCGACGACTTCGCCATCGCCAACAACGAGCGCTTCAGCGCGTTGTACCCGAACGTGGAACTCACCTA
>CAZUPA010000019.1:0-4966 GCA_964622205.1 uncultured Sphaerobacteraceae bacterium | reverse complement strand
TTCGTCGACGGCAACCCGCCGGACGTGATGGACAACTCGGGCGCGGGCAACTTCAACAACACCACGCTGGTGTCCGAAGGTCAGCTGACCGACCTGGCGCCGTTGATGGAAACCGAAGCCTTCGGCCAGCCAGGCGTTGTCTTCGCCGATTCCCTCGGGGTCGGTACCCAGGCCGATGGTGTGTACGACGGCGTCCAGCACGTGCTGAACTACGTCTACAACATGAATGGCGTTTGGCATAATTCCGCCCTCTTCGAAGAGAACGGTTGGGAATACCCGACCACCTGGGAAGACATGTTCGCGCTGTGCCAGACGATCAAGGATGCGGGCATCGCACCGTGGACGTACCAGGGCCAGTACCCGCAGTACATGCGGACGGTGTTCAATGAAGTGCTGTTCAAGCGCGCTGGTTGGGAAGCGATCCTGAAGCTCGACAACCTCGAAGAGGATGCCTGGACGCAGCCGGCCGTGGCCGAGGTGCTGGAGATCATGAAGCGTCTCTACGATGACGGCTTCATCATGGACGGTACCGAAGCCCTCAGCCACACCGAATCCCAGGCAGCCTGGCTGCAGGGACAGGCCGCTTTCATTCCGTGCGGCACCTGGCTCGAGAACGAGATGAAGGACGTCATCCCGGAAGGTTTCCTGATGACGGTCAACGCGGCGCCGGGCATTGGCGACGACGATGCGCTGCCGCAGACCTCCGCCAACGTTAGCGCCGGTGAAACATTCATCGTGCCGGCTGGCAACAATCCGCTCGGTGGTATGGAATGGCTCCGCCTGCTCTTCTCGCAGGAAGGTGGAGCGACATTCTCCGAACTGACGAAGTCGCTGACGGTGGTCCTTGGATCGGCTGATGGCCTGGACCTCGGTTCGGCCTTCCAGTCGGCGCAGGTGGCGATCGAGGCCGCTGGCGAGAATACGTTCACCGCGCTGTACGCCCGGTATGCCGACCTCGACGAGGAGTCGAAGTTCCAGTTCGGCGCGCTGCTGACTGGCCAGACCGGTGTCGAGGACATGGTTTCCGCGCTGCAGGACCTGACGGACCAGATTCGCGAAGACGACTCGATCCAGAAGTTCCCGCGCGAGCAGCCAGCTCCGGCGGCATAACGCCACACTGGCGGACAACTCGCCCGCCAGGTGGAGCAGGAGATGGACGCGCTGGCTGGCGCGTCCATCCCGCTTCCGGGGTTCTGGCGGGGGTGCGCGTGGGGCGTACCAGGCGGCCAGGGCGAGATACGGATCGTTCGCGTGAGTTGGGTGGGTCGTCGTGACCCATTACGCAACGACCACAGGAGTGCCGGGTGTACTATCGGAAATACAGGCTCATCATTCCCTTCATGTTGCCGGCGCTTATTCTGTACTCGGTATTCGTGCTGTACCCCTATGGGCGTGCCTTCTATATTTCGATGACGAGTTGGCGCGGCACCTCGGCGAACATGCCGTGGGTGGGCCTGGACAACTACCGTCGCCTGCTCGAAGACACGCGGTTCATGGATGCGCTGACGCGGAACCTGCAACTGCTGATCGTGCTGCCGATCGTGACGATCTCGATCGCGCTGCTGTTCGCGTCGCTGTTCACCGGGGGCGGGAAGGGCGGTGAGGTGAGGGGATCGTCCTTCTACCGCATCGTGTTCTTCTTCCCGCAGGTGATCTCGGCGGTTATCGTCGGTATCCTGTTCACCTATGTCTACAATCCAAGTTACGGCATCCTGAATTCCGCGCTGGACTTCGTGGGGCTGGATTCGTTGGAGCGAGCATGGCTCGGAGACCCATCGACCATCCTGTGGGCGATCGCGGCGGTCGCGGTGTGGGCCAGCGTAGGTTTTTACATGGTGATCTTCATTGCCAGCATGCAGTCAATTCCGACCTCGTTCTATGAGGCGGCGGTGCTGGATGGGGCGAACCGGTGGCGGCAATTCAAGGACATTACCCTGCCGCTGATGTGGGAGACGATCCGGACCGCGCTGATCTACATCGCGATCGCGGCGCTCGACTTCTTCACGCTGGTGCAGGTGATGACCGGCGGCGGTGGCGGTGTCGCCGCGCGGAAGGCGGAAGTGGCGGCGATTTTCATGTACGGCGAGGCGTTCACCCGCAGCCGGTGGGGATCCGCCTCCGCGGTGGGCGTGATCCTGCTGATCCTGACGTTGCTGCTTTCGGTGGTGATCATGCGCGTGACGCGGCGAGAGACCTATGAGTTTTGATCTTGTCCCCTGGCGGGGAAGTGTGACGAGTATTGGCCAGGACGCGAGATTGGACGGCCTTTCATGAGCATGAATGTGGCGCCTTCACCAACGCCGGCGCTGGACCCGGAAGAGATCAATGCCCCGGACACCTCGGGTAGAGTGTCCGCGGTGGGAACCAGGACGGCGGGCGAGCGCGTGCTGGCCTTTGGCACCCAGGCGATGCTGATCTTCTGGGCTGTAATCGTGATCTTCCCGTTCGTGTGGATGATTACGACCTCGTTCAAGACGAACACCGAGATCCTGTTCAGCCCATGGGACCTTCCCGCCTCGCTGCAATGGGAGAACTTCAGCAATGCGTGGACCGAGGCGCGGATTGGGCGCTACGTGTTCAATAGCGTGATCGTGATCGCGATGTCGCTGACCGGGACGCTGCTGGTTTCGGCGATGGCGGCTTACGTGATCGCGCGGTTCGAGTTTCCGGGGAACCGGGTGCTGTTCTACCTGTTCATGGCGGGGCTGATGTTTCCCGTGTTCCTGGGGCTGGTTCCGCTGTACTTCCTGATGAGCGACCTGCACATCAAGGACACGTATCACGGCCTGGCGCTGGTGTACATCGCGTATTCGCTGCCGTTCACGATTTTCTTCCTGGTGGGGTTCTTCAAGACATTACCGGGGGAAGTGGCCGAGGGGGCGATCGTGGATGGGGCGAGCCAGTTCCAGACGTTCTTCCAGATCATGCTGCCAATGGCCAAGCCGGGCCTGATCGCGATGGGGATCTTTAACTTCCTGGGTCAGTGGAACCAGTACCTGTTGCCGCTGGTGCTCATGCAGGACGCGGACAAGCGGGTACTCTCGCAGGGCCTTGGGATGCTGGCGATTCAGCAGGGGTACCAGAACGATTACGGGGCGCTGTTCGCGGCGATGACGATTACCATGATTCCGACGCTGATCGTGTACATCCTGTTCCAGCGGCGGCTGGAATCGGGCCTGACGGCGGGGGCGCTGAAGGGGTAGCTATTCGCCGGCCACGCGCCCCGGAAACCGGATTCAGTAGGAGAATGGGCGGGTGGGAGGTCATATGTGGCCTCTCGCCCCGTTAATGAAGAAGGAGCGCTCACGATGAAGGCCGCGGTTGTGCAGATGCATGTGGAAGAGGACCTGGAGCGGAACCTGGCGACGGCGCTGCGCCTGACGCGGGAGGCGGCGCAAGCTGGCGCGGACGTGGTGGCTCTGCCGGAAATGGTGGATTACCACGGTGATGACGAGGGCGTGGCGGCCATCGAGTCGAGCATTCCAGGGCCGGTGTCGGATCGGTTCGCGGCGGCGGCGCGGGAGCATGGCGTGTGGCTGCTGGCGGGATCCATTCACGAGGCGATCGATGGCGACGAGCGGACGTACAACACCAGCGTGCTGTTCGACCGGAATGGCGAGGAGCGGGCGCGGTACCGGAAGATTCACCTGTACGACGTGCGGATTCCGGGGCAGGTGGATGCGCTGGAGTCGGCGACGATCGCGCCGGGGTCGGACGTGGTGACGGCGGATATCGAGGGGCAAACGGCGGGGCTGGCGATTTGCTACGACCTGCGGTTCCCGGAGTTGTTCCGGGGACTGATGGAGCAGGGCGCCGAACTGATGTTCCTGCCGGCGGCGTTCACGCTGTTCACGGGCAAGGACCACTGGGAGGTGCTGATCCGGGCGCGGGCGATCGAGAACCAGGCCTATGTGCTGGCGCCGGGCCAGCAGGGCCAGGACAAGCGGGGCAGGACGACCTACGGGCGGAGCATGATCGTGGATCCGTGGGGGACGGTGCTGGCGGTCGCGCCCGATGGGGAGGGGTTCGCGATGGCGACGCTCGATTTCGAGCGTTTGCGGACGATCCGGCGGGAGTTGCCGTCGATCGCGAACCGGCGTCTGAACCGGGAGGTTGTCGCCGGAGTGTAGCGGCGGTTGGGGTGCTTCCGGTCATTGCTACACTGGCGAGAGCAGGAGGTACTCCGATGGTAGCCGTTGCCCAGTTCATTCCCGACGATCCACGTGAGAAAGACTCGGTGCTGGCGGTGCTCGCCGAGCACCCGGAGTTGCACGCGTTCATTTCAGAAGTCTCGGAAGAAGCCCGTCGAACTTTTCCCGAGGTTCAGATTGCGTTGGATCGCAGGCGTCACGACGAATGGGATCCGCTACTCCATCTGATGATCGAGGTAACCCAGCCCTGGAGCGATTATCAGCGGGTGGTCAATCAGTTTGTCCACAAGGTCGGGGCCCGACCCGACTATGATCGAGAACTCATTCTGGTGATGCCGACCTGGGTTGGCCCTCTCGCTTCGAGAACTGCATGAGAGGGAGTGACTACCTGGAAGTCACCACGTTCCTGGACGGGCTTGGCACGGAAGCGAGTCTTCGAACACGCATTGGACGCTCGTACTACGCCGCGTATCTGGAAGCGAGGACCTGGTGTGAGGTCCATCAGGGTTACGAGCGCCTGCGCCTTGGCCGCGAACATTCGGAAGTGCCAGCGCTCTTGAGCAAAATCGATTCTGACATTGCCGACAACCTGGCCTTTCTCAGGACGTATCGAAATACGGCGGATTACGACCTGGGCGTGTCGGTGGATACTTTGCTTGCCCAGTTCGAGAATGCGCGAGATCGAGCGCGAGAGGTGATCGCCCGTCTGGATAGCCTGGTTCCACCAGAGCCTGGTGATGGTGAGCAACCGTAACGAATTGTTCACTGGGTGGTGAGGACGATGGTGACTCAATGAGTTCCTGGCTGATTGCTAC
>CAZUPA010000018.1:10457-32822 GCA_964622205.1 uncultured Sphaerobacteraceae bacterium | reverse complement strand
CGCAATCTCCGGCGGATTGGCAAGAAATCGGTCGAGTCCTGATTCCACGTGGTTCATGTTCGTTCCCTGTTCGTCCCCGCATGAGCGTCGAGTGCCTGGCGCAAGCGTTGCGCAATGGTCAACGTATCTTCGCCGATCGCGTGCATCAGCGGAATGTCCGGGTCATCCGGGGCCCTGCCGGTGTGGACCAGAAGTCCCGTCCAGTCAGCGTCGTCGCGCTCGTTGTCGATCAAGTTCGCGACCCCGCTCCGGGCGCCGTGGCCATCCTCGGTTGACGCGTGCATCACCACGCAGTCTGGGCGTAACGAAACCACAAGGTCGCGCGCGGTGGAAGGCGCCGGGCCCAGACTGGCTGTGGTCGTTTGGAATCCTCCTCTTGATAGAGCAATTCCATAGGCGAAGGCCATCGACGGGGCCCTTCCGTCATCGAGATCGAGGACCAATGCATGCGGATCTCCCGAATCAGGATTGGACGTTTCGTAGGCCGCCATGATTTTGCGGTCGATCCAATCGCGGGCCACGAGCAGCGTGATTGGTTCCACTTCACCCCGGATGCACATCGCACGGAGAGAACGTGAAGCCTCAAGCAGCATAAGCCGAACCACCGCTTCGACGGGTAGGGCAAGCATCGCGTCCGAGAGCATCCGATTGGCGGCGGGGAGGTTCAGACGGGCGAGTTCCCCGGCGAGACGGCGGACACTCGCGTGAGTTGAAGCTGGGCCAGCATCTACATGATTGGCCGGCGGTGAACCCACAGCCGCGGCGATCACCTTGAGGGGTGTAGGCGGATGAATCCGTTTCGCGGAAGTCGCATCGGCGATTGCCTGGTCCATGGTGCGGCCAGCATCCCTGGCTGTTTGGATGGACTGAATCAACTCGATGTCCGATGGGGCATAGCGCCGTTGCTTGCCAGTCGTCCTGCCTGGCGTGGGCAGTCCGAAGCGCCGCTCCCACGAGCGTATCGTGTTTTCTGGCACGCCAGTCAGATCGGCCACCTGACCGATGGTATAGACTTCCGCCACGTGTTGCCGGTCGTGGTTCTCCATGGCCATCCCGCGAGTCACTTCCGCTGCGTGGGAACCGGGTCAGACCCGTGCTTCCGCCTCCGGTTCTGGAGTCCCCTCGTCCAGGTGCCGACTATCCCAGTAGCCCAAGTTGAATTACCTAACCGGGCGGGGCGTCGTTCCCGGCTCATTGTATGCCTCCTCGTCTTCGCGATCCTCCTCAGCGCCTGCGCCGAAGAGTCGACTGGTCCAGGGGACGATCGCAGGTTCGCGAACGAAGAAGTCACATCGATCCCCACGGAATTGCCCGGCGAGGAACCCACCGTCGCCGTCGAAGCTCCCACGGCCACCTCCCCGGGTTCGGGAGAGACGTTGCTGTCGTCCGAGAATGCGCCATCCACCGTCGTTTTCCGGGAGGGCGATGGACTCGAGATCGTGAGCATCAACCAGCCGATGTCCTCACATGCGATCGTGCCCGGTGAGGGCGAGCGGATTGTCGATTTCGCGCCTTCGCCAGACGGCGCCCGGATCGCGGTGCTTGTGGTTGACGGAGATGAATCCGGACTCGAGCCCTCCTTGCTCCTGTTCGATGACATGGGCGCCGAGCAGGCTCGTTGGAATCTCGCGGAATGGGTCGATTCACCAGCGATCGCAACCCCGGACGACAAGACCAGCGCGGAAGGCACCGGGTCCGTATCGTGGAGCGCGGGCGAAGAGCAGATACTTGTGACGTTGTTCGGCAAGGCGCTGCTGAACGTTGGCGCTGAAGTTGGCGTCCAGGAGATTCTCGTTACAAGCCGGGCGGGTACGTTGCTCGATGCCGCCTGGTCACCCACCGGCGACCAAATCGCTCTCAAGACGAGGAACGGCTCCGGCTCGGGCACCGTCTGGGTCTTCAATCCGGGAATCGATGGAGATTCGTTCAAGCAGGTCATCCCGCCGGCGGCGGACGCCTCGAACCTGGGAAGCGTGACCGAGGTGAAATGGATGGCGGACGGGCAAGGACTCGCATACATCCTGGCCCAGGATGCAAGCGAGTCGTCCCCTGGCGGGCAGCTCTACTCCATTGACCTGGCCACGCGGGAGCGGCGTGTGATCGCCACGCCTGGCAGGGGCGGACCGGCCGCCCAGATCACGGATTTCACGGTTTCGCCCGACGGGGCGTCGATTGCCTACACCATCGAGGAGCCGGATGGAGCCGGGTGGAAGTTCCATAGCCTGTGGATTCGATCGATCGACTCGGCGCTCTTCATTGACTTGCCAACAGCTTCGGTGGATTCGGCGACGGACTACTGGTGGGTGGGCGATGGGTTCGCGTGGCGGTACGTATCGGGTCCCAACCATGGTGTCGCCTTCCTGGAGGCGGGAGCGGACGCGGGCCTGCTGTGGGCTCCGTCGCCACCACCGGAAGGCACTCCGGGGGCGTCTCCAGCCGCCGCGAGCAGCGAAGGCTCCCCAGTCGCGGCCACGCCGGTCATTCAGGCCGCGACGCCTGTACTCGCGACTCCCATGGCGACTCCCGCCATGCCAAGTGCGGCGACTCCCGACGGAAGTTAGTCGACCACGTCCTCGGCATCGAAGATGTTTCGGGCCGCCGTCAACCGGTCGTCGATCCCCTTGGCGTCCAGCGACGGACCAGAGGGAGTCGTCGCAAGGGGAGGGCGTCCCTGACCGCCTCCCGCTGGATCAGGCGCAGCGTCGTGTGCTGACTCGTGGACCAGCGGGCCAGGCTCGTCCGTACCTGGCTCCTGAACGGGCCCAGGCAAAGGAGCGGCCTGTACACTGCTCAGTCGCGCCGCGTCCTCGCGCGACATGCAGGACACCTGCACCTGGTGTCCAAGCAGCCTGGAGATCACATCCTCGACGACGCGTCGGACCTCATCGGAGTTCACCCGGTTGCGGTGAAACTCGTATGGAGAGACCAACACCAACTGGCCGCCGTTGATCGCCGCCGGGTCGACTTGCTGGAGCAAGGCCTCGATCCGGCGATTCACGGCCTTTACATCAGCTCGAATCTTGGGCCAGAGGTCGATCACCTGAACCAGTTCCGGGCTTGCCCCCGTGTCGGCCGAAGGGCTTGGCGTATTCGCTGGCGTCGACGGTGCTGGCGCGCTGGTGCGAACCGCGGGTTCCTCCATGGCGCCGGCGGCGCGTGGAGCGGCCGGGGCGGGTCGGACCGGGGCATCGCTTCGTGGCGTTGAGATCGGTCCGGTCGCGTTTCCCCGCACCCTGTCCTTCAGCGATCCTCGCGACGGGCGCGCAGGCGACGGGGAAGGCTCGGGCGGTCGCCCGTAGTCGTCCTCGGGCACGTAGCCATCGTTAACTGGAGGCGCGTCCTCCCAGCGATCGACAGGTCTGGCGGGCGCGGCCGGTTGTGCCTGTTGACCGCGCATCGCCCCTTCCACGATCGCGACTTCGAGCGGCAACTGGGGAAGTGACGAGCGTTTCGCCTTGAAGTCGATGTCCGAAAACCGCCGCAGCAGCCCGGCGAGGTCTTCGATGGTGAACTGACTGGCCAGGTCCCGGGCCGTGTCGTCCGCGTCGGGGCTTCCCCCGGCTTTCTGGAGCAGCAGCAGGCGCAGGTAGGCCACGAGTTGGCGACCCAGTTGACGGATGTCGTCACCCGCTTCGACCGCGGCGGCGACTTCCTGGAGTCCCGAGGCGGGGTTCCGGTCGGCCAACGCCCGGGCGAGGATCTCGACCCGCTCGTTGCGGCTCACCCCGAGCACGGCGCGCACGGTGTCCGCCGAGACCGAGCCAGGTTCGTGGTCTCCAGATTCTCGATAGATCGCGACCTGGTCGAGCATTCCGAGTGCGTCACGGAGACTGCCAGTAGCCTGCCGGGCGATAACTGGAAGCGCGTCGTCGTCGATGGAGATGCCTTCCCGGTCCGCCACGGTCCGCAGGCGCGAGAGCATCGCCTCCAGGTTGATTCGCCGGAAGTCGAAGCGTTGGCAACGGCTGACAATGGTAGGCAGCAGTTCTTCCGGGTCGGTGGTTGCCAGCACGAATCGCGTATGCGCGGGAGGTTCTTCGAGCGTCTTGAGAAACGCATTGGCGGCGGCGCCGGTGATCTGGTGCGCTTCGTCGATGATGTAGAACTTGGACCTGAGTTGGGTTGGCGCGTACTTTACGCGCTCGCGGAGGTCGCGAATGTCATCGATGCCGCGGTTGCTGGCCGCGTCGATTTCGATCACGTCCGTCGTGGCGTTCGCGTTGATCGCCACGCAGGCCGCGCATTCGTTGCAGGGCCTGTGGCCAGGGGCTGGATCGAGGCAGTTGACGGCCTTTGCGAGCAGCCGGGCGGTCGTCGTCTTGCCGGTGCCTCGTGGACCGCAGAACAGGTAGGCGTGGGCGATGCGGTCCAGCGCGATGGCATTCCTCAGCGTGTTGACCACGTGTTCCTGGCCGACCAGGTCGTCATCGGCGAAGGAACCCGGACGATACTTCCGGTAGAGCGAGTGTGTGGTCGCTGGACCAGTGGCGCCTTCCGGGGCGGCGGTTTCGAATTGCTGAACATCGAAGAGGGATGCGTCACTCATCTACGGTTGAACCTGACTCCATGCGAGAGGCGGTGACTGTTGCGATGGGCCTGCCGGCGATTGACGCTCGCCAGTTCCCAAAGGTGACCGTACACCAATGATAATGCCCAGCGGGAATCGTGGCCGGAAGAACGAACTCGCACAGGTCGGGCATTGTATCGGATAGAACATTCGTTCCACAAGGAGTTAACCGGGTCATGGGAATCCTGTATGTCGTCGCCACGCCCATTGGTAATCTTGGGGACATGACGCCACGTGCGGTGGAAGTCTTGCGCGCGGTGTCCCTGATCGCGGCAGAGGACACACGCCACAGCGCTACCCTGATGCGTGCATTCGACATCGATACCCCGATGATCAGCTATCACCAGCACAACCGGAGCGCCAGGGCGCATCGACTCGGCCAGGCACTCCTGGAAGGGGATGTCGCCCTGATCAGCGACGCGGGAACGCCCGGGATTTCCGATCCTGGCCACGAGCTTATCGCCGATGCCATCGAGGCTGGACACACCGTAATTCCCGTCCCCGGCGCCTCATCGCTGCTGGCGGCGGTGGCTGGATCGGGCATCGTGCCGGGGCCGTTCCTGTTCGTGGGGTTCCTTCCGCGATCGGGGGATGAACGCCGGTCCGCCATCGGCAGGGCCGTGGCGACCGGTGTCTCCTTCGTCGTGTTTGAATCCCCCATGCGCTTGGCGGCGACCCTGGCCGACCTCGCCAGAATGGATGGAAGCCGCCCCTGCGTGGTTGCCCGCGAGCTCACCAAACTGCACGAGGAGTTCCGGCGCGGAACGCTGGTGGCGGTGGCGAAGCACTACGCCAGCGCCGAAGCGGCGGTTCGAGGGGAGGTGGTGATCGTTGTCGGCGATGCCGCGAACGACCCGGCCGGTGTTCAGCCCCAGGACACCACCGAACTCGCTCGCTCGCTCCTGCTGGGCGGTATGAAGCCGAGCAGGGCCGCGCGGGAACTCAGTTCCATCACCGGTCTCCCGGCAACCGAGGCCTACGAGCTGGTGAGGAAGGTTGGCCGCGAGCGGTCTGGCGGTTAACGCCGGTGGAAGGCGAGGCGTCGATGGTGCATGCGGATGCTCTGGAGAATGCCAACCATGATCAGGCCACTCCATAGCGAGGAGATACCCGCGCTCACGAACGGAAGCGTGATTCCGGCGACGGGCATCACCCCGAGATTCATGCCGATGTTGAGGAACGATTGAAAGAAGAATGTGCCAGTGAAGCAAATCGCCAGGCACTGACCGAAATGGTCGCGGGAGATCTCGGCCACCAGGAGCGAGCGCCACAGGAAGATCATGAGCGCGAGGAAGAGGGCGATCATGCCGACGAAGCCAAACATGCCGCTGGCATGGGCGAAGATGAAGTCGGATTCACGGACGCCGAGCAGGTCCATCTGGCTCTGGGTGCCACCTTGCAGCCCGGCGCCTTGCAGCCCGCCCGCGCCAATACTGATTCGCGCCTGAATCGACTGATAGCAGTAGCCGAGTGGATCGGCATCGGGATTGAACGAGCACTCCAGGCGGATTTTCTGATAGTCACGCAACACGAAGTTCCAGGCAAAGAAAATCAGGACCGGCATGGCGGCCACCACCGCTCCGATGAAAATTCGGCTGGTTCTCATGGCCAGCAGGGATGCTCCCCAGAACGCGATGTAGACCATTGCCTGGCCGAGGTCGGGGCCGATCAGGATGATGAACGTCGGAAACGCGACGATCATGCCGGCGATCACGAAGTTGCCGAATTCCTTCATGGCCTCGCCACGCGAGGATATGAACGCGCAGAGCGCGATGATGGTGGTGACCTTGGCGAACTCGGACGGCTGAACCAGTGTGAACCCGAGGTTGATCCAGTTTTGCGCGCCCGCGATGGCGACACCCAGCGGGCTTAGCACCGTCAACAGAAAGCCGATCCCCAGGCCGTACAGGACCCAGGCCGCCGACGCGAAGTACCGGTAGTCGATCGAGGCGATCACCAGCATCAACCCGACGCCGAGCGCGCCGAACAGGAATTGCTGCGTGCCGAGGTTGAAGCTGGTCAATGATGGCCGGCCGACCGCGCTCCAGATGGCGACCGTTCCGAATGCCATCAACACGAGCATGGTCAGGAACAGCATCAGGTCGAAATCGCGCCATCGTTCGTTGGTGGCGGCCTGGATTTGAAAGCTGGATCGGTGTTGGCGAGCGCTGAGCATTCACGGTCCAAAGGGATAGGATCAGCCGGGAGGATGCCCGAGTACCGGGCGCGCTGTCCGGCACCATCATGTCACTTGCGGCCAGACCGCGACAACCCGAGCGTGTCGATCGCCGATCGCATCCCTGAAACAGTCCGATAACGTATGAAATCGCTGTACAATCGAATCAGGACGAGTAGCAAGCGCCTTCAGCTTTACGTCACCGGCGCTGGCTGAGACTCAAGGAGACGACGATGTTTCCCATCAATGATCTGCTCGATGCCATCCTCATCGGAGGATTCCTGTTCGGCGTCCTGTTCACCGTCGCATCTCTGCTGCTGGGTATCGCGGACCTCGGTCTCGATGCCGACGGGCATGATCACGGCGTTTCCGGGGACCACGGATTCGCCCAGCTCTTCAATGTCAGTTCCATCCTGGCGTTCATCACCTGGTTCGGCGGAATTGGCTATGCCCTGAGGAACGGGTTTGGTTGGGTTTGGCCGATCGCGCTCATTGGCGGCGCGATTGCCGGCGTGGCGGCCGCCTGGCTGGTGGCCCAGGTGATGAGGCGCATCCTGCGTTCGCCAGACGAGGCGATGGATCCTCGCGACTATGAACGCGTGGGCGTGCTGGCCAGGGTGACCTCGTCGATCCGGCCCGGCGGAGTCGGTGAGATCGTCTGGGAGCAGAAGGGTACGAGGATGGTGACATCCGCCAGGGGCGCTGGCGACGAACCGATACTCAGGGGAACCGAGGTGCTGATACTCAAGGTCGATAAGGGACTCGCGGTGGTCGAGCCGTTCGAGGCCTTGCTCAACCGCCCAGACACCGTGAGCAGCATCTCCGGTTAGCAATCGAGTCCGGCAACCATTTTCGTATTTCTAGCGTCATTTTATAGAGAGACCAGCGATTGCCAGGTCGTATGAAAGGTTCCGCCTGTGGAGTTTGCATCTATTCTCATTATCGTGGCGGTACTCGTTGTCGTACTGCTGCTCATCCTCACACTGTCGGCGCGGCTCTACCGTAAGGTCGGCCCGAACCAGGCGCTGGTGGTCTATGGTTTTGGCGGCACCAAGGTCGTCAAGGGCAGCGGTAAGGTCATCTGGCCGATGATCCAGTCCAGCAAGGAACTCTCGCTGGAACTGATGAGCTTTGACGTCGCCCCGACCCAGGACCTCTACACCAGCCAGGGCGTTGCGGTGAACGTGGAAGCGGTCGCCCAGATCAAGGTTCAGTCCGATCCGGTCAGCATCCTCACGGCCGCCGAGCAGTTCCTCAACATGGAATCCAGCGAGCGCCAGGGACTGATCCGGCTCGTGATGGAAGGTCACCTGCGCGGCATCGTCGGTCAGTTGACGGTTGAGTCGATCGTCAAGGAACCAGAGATGGTTGCCGACCGGATGCGCAGCAACGTGGCGGAAGATGTCGCGAAGATGGGGCTCGAGGTCATCTCGTTCACCATTCGCGAGGTTCGCGACAGCAATGACTACATTCTCAATATGGGTAAGCCGGATGTAGCGAATGTGCGGCGAACGGCTGACATCGCGATGGCCGAGGCCGAGCGGGACATCGCGATTCGGCGAGCCCAGGCAATGCGCGAGGCGAAGATCGCAGAAGCCGCCGCCGAGCAGGAGAAGGTGACCGCGGAGTCGGCCAGCCAGACCAAGCAGGCGGAAGCGGTTCGCGACCTCGAACTCAAGAAGGCTGAGTACGACCGCTCCGTTCAGGAACAACGCGCGCAGGCGGACAAGGCCTACGAAATTCAGGCGAATGTCCAGCAGCAGCGTATCGTCGAAGAGCAGGTGCGTGTCGAGCGGGTTCGCAAGGAAGGCGAGATCGCCGTTCAGGAAGCGGAAATCCTGCGGCGAGAGAAGGAACTCATCGCGACGGTTCTCCGCGCGGCCGAGGTTGAGAAGCAGCGAATCGAAACGCTCGCCTCCGCCGAGAAGGAACGCGAGATCCTGCACGCGACGGCTCTCGCGGAAGCCCGCAAGTTGCAGGGTGAGGCCGAGGCAATTGCGCTCCGCGTCCAGGGTATCGCCGAGGCCGAGATCATCCAGGCCAAGGGCGATGCCGAGGCCAAGGCACTCCAGACCAAGGCTGGCGCGTACCAGGAGTTCAACCAGGCGGCTGTTCTTGACCGCCTCCTTGGCGAAATGCCGGAAGTCGTTCGCGCGCTGGCCGAGCCGCTTACCAAGGTCGACAAGATCACGGTCATTTCCACTGGCGCCGATGGCGCTGGGCAGGGTACCGGCGTCAATCGCGTCGCAACCGACGTAACGTCGATGATCGCCCAGTTCCCCGCGATGCTCGAATCGCTCACCGGAATCAAGCTCGACGACCTGCTGAAGGAAGTGCCTCGCACCGGGTCGGAGTACGGCCCACGCGCGCACAGGGAACGGGACGCGAATCGCACCGTTCCTGCCCGCAAGCCCGCCGATGACAACTCCACGCCGCGCGTGGAAGCGGAGTCCGTGGCCGACTCACCGTCACCCAATGGGAAGGACGAAGAGCCCGCCATGGAAACCGAACAGGCTCCGAAAGCCTGAACCTCGCATAACGCGGGCCGGTGGCAACGGTCACTCCCCAACCGGGGAGTGACCGTTCGCGGTGGGTGGTATTCTTCCCGGAGCCTGAGGTGGCATACGGTTTTCGGGAATCCGCCCCAATATCCAGCATCATGAGGCAGTCCTCCTTTATGGAACATGAGTATGGTTTTTCCGCATCGCCAGCCTGGGTAGAGCGGTTTCGGGCTGAAGCCCTCGGAGAACCGGGCCAGCGTCGATTTCGGCTCGTCGTCGTGGTCCAGGGAGAAACCTGCATCATCTGGATGGAGAAACAGCAGATGCAGGCGCTCGGATTGGCGATCGGTCAAATCCTGGAGCAGTCTCCCGAGCGGGGCCCTGTCGACGGTGGCGGAGAGGTCCCCGGAACCATCGATGAAGGCACGGCGAATCAGTTTCGCCTTGGCCGGGTCGAGTTGGGATTCGTCGAGGCCGATGGCTCGATCATGATCAACGCCTACGACTCCCAGGAAGAGGAGGGACCAAGCATTGCGATGCGGTTCAGCCGCCCGCAATCTCGCCAACTGGTGAGCGACGCGGCGACGCTGGCGGCGGCCGGCCGCCCACTTTGCACCATGTGCGGTCAACCGATCGATGCCGGCGGGCACGTATGTCCCGAGCAGAACGGGCACCTGCCGTTGCCGATCGATGATATCTACCTGGCCGAAGGAGACGCGGACGAATAGGCATCACGCGCGGTGAATCGCGGTTGACGAAATTGGAGCCAGCGCGGTACTATTCGACCAGCGGCAGTCATTGTCCGCACGTTGCGATGAAAGAATCCAGCATGTCTTCGATTTTCATCCCGTCCGGTATTGTAGGCCTCGTACTTATTGAGCTCCCAGTAGGGGGCCATTGGCGTGCGGGAGGACAGGTGGCTGAGTAAGCCGAATCGAATACGAAACAGGAAATGACACCAGCCTCCCTCACCGACGGGAGGCTTTTTTTGATGTCGATGCTACCGACCAACGACGACCGGGATGCATCCGAAGCCTCCAGTAGACCCAACGGCGGGAGCGGGCGGATGGCGACGAAACGTGGCGACTGGCCTCGCGGAGACGCCAACCTGGTTCGGAGGGACCCAGGGTTTCGGAACACATCGCGGCGTTGGATGGCCCGCTGGCGAATTGCCAGGGGATACAGGAAACGGAGTAGCATCATGGTTGTCGCCGATCCCAAACCGGTGGAACCCCAACAGCACGTGGCGGCACGGCAGGTCAAGACACAGCCAGAGGTGTTGAGCGGCGCGGAAATCACCTGCCGCAGCCTCGACGCCGAGGGCATCACCACGATCTTTGGCTATCCTGGCGGCGCCGTAATTCCCCTTTACGATGCCATTCCGTCGGCCAACTTCAAGCATGTCCTCGTTCGATTCGAGCAATGGGCGGGTCTCGCGGCTGTTGGCTACGCCAGGGCCACCGGAGACGTTGGTGTCTGTATCGCCACCTCGGGACCTGGCGCGACCAACCTGGTCACCGCGCTGGCCGATGCGTATCTCGACTCGGTGCCAATCGTCGCCATCACCGGCCAGGTAAACCAGGCCCTGATCGGCAAGGACGGATTCCAGGAAGTCGACATCACCGGCATTTCGTTGCCGGTGACGAAGCACAACTACCTGGTCCGGCGGCCGGAGGACATCGCATCCACGATCAAGGAAGCCTTCTACCTCGCCAAGTCTGGCCGCCCCGGACCAGTGCTGGTCGACATTCCCAAAGACGTCTTCCTGGCGAAAGCGCCATTCTCTTATCCGGAGCGGACCGGACGAAAGAGCTACCAGCCGAACATGGCGCCGAACATGCGGCAGGTCCGGCTCGCCGCGGAAGCCATCAAGCGGGCGAACAAGCCCGTTATCATGGCTGGCCACGGCATCATCCTCAGCAAGGCGGAGGCGGAGTTCCGGGAGTTCGCCGAATTGAGCGGCATTCCGGTTATCTACACCTTGCTTGGGTTGGGCGCGATGGACGAGCGACATCCACTCTCGCTCGGGATGATGGGCATGCATGGTCACCGCCATGTAAACCGGGCGCTGGAAGAGTGCGACCTGCTGGTGAACATCGGCGCGCGGTTCGACGACCGAGCCACTGGCAAGGTGGCGGGATTCGCGACGAACGCAAAGATTGTTCACGTCGATATCGACCCCGCGGAAATCGGGAAGAACATCCGCACCGACGTGCCGGTCGTTGGCGACGCCAGGGAGGCGCTCAAACTGCTCAACGCCGAGGTCGAACCGCGCGACCACTCCTCGTGGATTGCCTGGATCGAGAGCGAGCGGAACCTGGCCCTGGAGCGCGCGCTGGACGATATTCCCGAGACTCCAGAGCCATACACCATCATCAAGGCCATCGCCGATGTGACCGATCGCGAAGCGATTGTGACTACCGATGTTGGACAGCACCAGATGTGGTCGGCCCAGCACCTTGGGATCAAGCACGGCGATCGCTGGATCACCTCCGGCGGGCTGGGGACGATGGGGTTTGGGCTACCCTCGGCCATCGGCGCGAAGATGGGCCGGCCGGATCGCGAAGTCTGGGCGGTTATTGGCGACGGCGGTTTCCAGATGTCATCCAGCGAACTCGCCACCGCCGTTCAGGAACGGCTCGATATCAACATCGCCATCATCAATAACGGCTACCTTGGCATGGTCCGGCAGTGGCAGGATTTGTTCCAGAACCGCAACTACTCCGAGGTTGCCATCAGCGGCCCCGACTTCATCAAGCTGGCCGAGGCATATGGCGCCACCGGGATCCGGGTGACGAAGACCGATGAAATCGTGCCGGCGATCGAGAAAGCTCGTTCGATCAATGGTCCCGTGGTGGTGGAGTTCGTCATTGACCCCGAGGCCAATGTCTATCCGATCGTGCCGCCGGGCGCGAGCAATTCCGAGATGATGCACATGCCATCCGAGGAGGACCTGTAGCCATGCGACAGTCCCACACACTCGTCGTGCTGGTCGAGGATCAGCCAGGTGTCCTGAACCGCGTTGTGTCGCTCATGCGGCGCCGGTCGTTCAACATCGACTCCATCACCGTCGGCCATTCAGAGCAGCCGGGTCTTTCGCGCATGACACTGATCGTCAATGGCGAGGACAACGAAGTCGAGCAGGCTACCAAGCAGCTCTACAAACTGCTCGAAGTCGTCAAGGTGACGGATGTTCCGGCCGAGGACGCGATTACCCGTGAACTTGTCATTGTCAAGGTGGCGGCCAAGGGGCCCCAACGCGCCGAAATTATTCAGATCGCCGACATTTACAGTGCCCGGATCCTGGACGCCACCCCAACGACACTGATGATCCAGGCGACAGGAAGCCAGGACCATATCGACTCGTTCCTATCGATGATGCGCGTATTTGGCATCCGGGAGATGGCGCGGAGTGGCAAAATCGCCATGTCGCGCGGGTCCGCTCCTTCAAAGCAGGGGCGGATTGACCGGATTGGCGATGGCTCGTACGCTGTGGCCGACTAGCAGAACCGGAGCGGGAGCCACAAAGCGCTCCCGCTTCCTTTGTGCAGGTAACTCGTTTGCCGTGATGGCTGAGTGACGGAAGCGGTTGCGACGGTCGCAATCGTGGGTGAAGGGCAACAGCCGTTGCCTCAGGAGGAAATCAATCGATGCCGGCAGTGATCTATTACGAGAACGACGCAACTCTTGGTCCTCTCCAGGACAAGACGATTGCGATCATCGGGTATGGCGCCCAGGGCCACGCGCATGCGCTCAACCTCCGGGATTCCGGCCTGAGCGTGGTGGTTGGCTTGCACGAGGGTAGCAAAAGCCGCGAAAAGGCGCTCGCCGAGGGACTGCGTGTTGAGTCGGTCGCCGATGCCGCCGCGGCGGGCGACGTGATCATGGTGCTGGTGCCGGATCACAAGCAGAAGGCGATCTACAAGGAATCGATCGAGCCCAACCTGACCGAGGGCAAGACCCTCATGTTCGCCCACGGGTTCGCCATTCACTTTGGCGAGATCGAGCCGCCCGCGAATGTCGATGTGTCGATGATCGCGCCGAAGGCCCCAGGCACCCGCGTTCGCGAATTGTACGAGGACGGCGTTGGGGTTCCGGCGCTGGTCGCCGTTCACCAGAATCCGAGCGGCAACGCCAAGGAGCAGGCGCTCGCCTACGCTCGCGGCATTGGCTCGCTTAGCGCGGGCGTGCTTGAGACCACGTTCAAGGAAGAGACCGAGACCGACCTCTTCGGCGAGCAGGCCGTGCTCTGTGGTGGCGTGTCCGCCCTCATCACCGCTGGCTACGAGACGCTGGTCGAGGCCGGCTACGAGCCGGAGAGCGCCTACTTCGAGTGCCTGCACGAGATGAAGCTCATCGTGGACCTCATTTACGAAGGGGGCCTAACCCACATGCGCGAGGTCGTGTCCGACACCGCCGAGTGGGGCGACTACTACGCCGGCCCGCAGGTGATCACCGCCGACACCAAGGCGGCGATGAAGCAGATTCTCGCCAGGATCCAGGATGGCACGTTCGCCAGGGAATGGATCGCGGAGAACGAGTCTGGACGAGAGACCTTCACGGCCCGGCGGCAGGCCGAGACAACCCATGGAATCGAGCAGGTCGGCACGCAACTGCGCGGCATGATGCCGTGGCTCAAGAGCGGCAAGTCCGCCAGGGCCGAAGCCGCCGCCAAGCGCGGCTAGGAGATCGATGGCGGGAGCCGTCGCGAACGCGATGCCGCGGCTCCGGGCATCACCCGATCCCCACTACAAGAAAGTAGAGAAGTGACATGACTGACCGGGAGAGCAACGTACAACGTCCAGACACGCGCGTGGTGGTGTTCGACACCACCCTTCGGGATGGTGAGCAGTCGCCGGGCGCGACGCTTACAGCCGAGGAAAAGCTCGAAGTCGCGGATGCGCTCGTTGCTCTCAAGGTCGATGTCATCGAGGCGGGATTCCCGGCGGCGTCGCCCGGCGACTTCGAAGCCGTGCGGGCGATCGCCGCCCGGGCCAGGGGCGTGACCATCGCCGGTCTCGCCCGGGCCAACGCGAAGGATATCGAGCGGGCCGCCCAGGCGGTGCGAAACGCCGAAACGCCGCGCATCCACACCTTCATCGCGACATCGGATATTCACCTGGAGTACAAGCTCCGGATGACGCGCGAGCAGGTGCTGGAGCGCGTTGCCGAATCCGTCGCCATGGCCCGAAATCTGGTCGCGGATGTCGAGTTTTCCTGCGAGGACGCCACCCGCTCGGACTGGGATTACCTGGTTCAGGTCTTTGGGACCGCAATCAAGGCCGGCGCGACCACGCTCAACGTGCCGGATACGGTGGGCTACACCACGCCGGGCGAGTTCGTCGCGCTGATCGAGCATCTGAAGCGGAACGTCGAAGGCATCGACGACTGCATCATCTCGGTTCACTGCCACGACGACCTTGGTCTGGGCACCGCGAACACACTGGCCGCCATCGGCGCGGGCGCTCGCCAGGTGGAGGTCACCATGAACGGCATCGGCGAGCGGGCTGGCAACACCGCGCTTGAGGAAGTTGTAATGGGCCTGGCCACACGCGGCGATCGCTTCGGCGGCGCGTGGACGCGGGTCGAGAAGCAGCGGCTGGTGCCGACGAGCAGGCTCGTGAGTTCCCTGACGGGCGTGTCTGTTCAAGTGAACAAGGCGATTGTGGGCGCCAATGCGTTCGCCCATGAGGCTGGCATCCACCAGGACGGCATGCTGAAGAACCGGACGACCTACGAAATCATGAACCCGGAGGATGTGGGCTGGGAAGGCACCAAGCTGGTGCTGGGCAAACATTCCGGCCGGGCCGGTTTCCGGAACGCCCTCAACGATCTGGGCCTGAAGGTGGAGGCCGATCGCCTCGACGCCGTGTACCAGCGGTTCCTGGAACTGGCGGACCGCAAGAAGAACGTCACCGGCGCGGATATCTCGGCGCTTGTTTCGGACGAGCTTGCGGTCGAAGGCAGCACGCTCCACCTCGTTCGCTGGAACGCCAACATCGGGAGTGGGGGAGCGGCCACCGCCAGCGTCGTCATCGAGCGCGATGGCGAGGAGTTCTCGGGTGACGCCGAAGGCAACGGACCGGTCAACGCCTTGTTCGCCGCCATCGACTCCGTCATCCAGTCCGAGAATGAATTGACCTACTACCACGTCGAGGCCGTGACACCCGGCGAGGACGCGCAGGGACAGGTCCACGTGCGGATCAAGGTCAATGGCGAGATCTACACCGGCCACGGTCTGGCAACCGACATCGTCGAGGCCAGCGCTCGCGCTTATCTCTCGGCGCTTAGCCAGTTCACGCAGGCCCGGCCGGATACGGTCCTGATGGGATCGTCGACTTCGCGCTGGAGCTAAGCCGGTGGTCACCACACCTACTCGAAAAGACATAGCCTGGCAGCGGGAAGACACCGTTGCCAGCTACGGCCGGTCCCGGCCCGGCATCCCATTCGCCGAAGAGCAGTTCGATCTGGTGGATCGGGTGTTGCGGGCTCATGATGTGCCGGTTCACCGCGTTCTTGATCTCGGTTGCGGCGATGGCGTCGCGACCCAGGCGCTCGTCGACCGCCACGACGTTGACATGGCCGTTCTGGTCGACTTCTCCAGGCCGATGCTCGCCGCCGCCAGGGATAGGTTTGCATCAAGCGCCACCGATGCCCATTTCGTGAATGGCGACATGCTGGGCAGCGACTGGGTTCCAGCCGTGGAATTGCGTGGGCCATATGACGTGGTCATTTCCCGGTATGCCATCCACCACCTACCCCACGATCGGAAACGCTCCCTCTATGGAGAGATCCTGTCGATGCTGACGCCAGGTGGGATGTTCATCAACATCGAGCATGTGAAATCAGCCAACTCCCGATATCAGGCGGCATTTGACGAGATACTCGTGGACGGTATCCATGCCCTTGCGATGGATGACCAGACCAAGGAAGATGTGGAACGCGCCTACCGAAACCGGCAAGACGCCGAAACGAACATCCTGGCGCCGGTCGAGGAGCAGTGCCACTGGCTCCGCGAACTCGGGTTTGTCGACGTTGACTGCTTTTTCAAGGCGCTCGAGCTGGCAGCATTCGCCGGTCGTCGTCCAACTGTCTAGTTTCTCTTGAATCCAGGCCGCTGGATGATGGCCTGGACACCAACATCCATGGAGGCCCAAGCCGTGTCTTCGCCCAAAACCCTCTCGGACAAAGTCTGGGAACAGCACGTCGTTCGTTCGGCGCCTGGCGAGCCCGACCTGCTGTATATCGATCTGCATCTGGTCCACGAGGTGACGTCTCCCCAGGCGTTCGATGGCCTCCGCATGGCGGGCCGTCCGGTTCGCCGTCCAGACCTGACGATCGCGACGGCCGACCACAACGTGCCAACCATCAACATCGGGCAGCCAATCGCCGACCCGATTTCCGCGACGCAGGTTCGCAAGCTGACCGAAAACTGCCGCGAGTTCGGCGTTCGCTTGCATCCGATGGGCGATCCCGGGCAAGGCATCGTCCACGTCATCGGCCCGGAATTCGGCCTGACCCAGCCCGGGGCGACGATTGTCTGTGGGGATAGTCACACATCGACGCATGGAGCGTTCGGCGCCCTTGCCTTCGGTATCGGCACGAGTGAAGTCGAACATGTGCTCGCGACCCAGACGCTGCCGCAGAACAAGCCACGAACCATGGCGATCTTGGTCGATGGCGAACTCAGGGAAGGCGTTACGGCGAAGGACGTCATTCTCGCCATCATTGGCAAGATTGGCACGGGTGGTGGCCAGGGCTCCATCGTGGAGTATCGCGGCTCGGTGATCCGCAACCTGTCGATGGAAGGGCGGATGACCATCTGCAACATGTCGATCGAGGGTGGGGCCAAGGCGGGCATGATCGCGCCCGACGACAAGACTTTTGCCTATATTGAGGGCAAGGAGTTTTCGCCAAAGGGCAAGGATTGGGAAGCGGCTCTGGATCACTGGCGGACGCTTCCCACTGACGAGGGTGCGGAGTTCGACACCGAGGTCGTGCTGGACGGCAATGCCCTGTCGCCATTCGTGTCCTGGGGCACGAATCCCGGCCAGGTCGTTTCGATCGATTCAGCAGTGCCCGACCCCTCCAGCTTCGCCAGCCCCGGCGATCGCGACGCGGCATCCCGCGCCCTCAAGTACATGAACCTCGAGGCCGGCACTCCCATGCGGAACATCCCCGTCGACACGGTCTTTATCGGGTCATGCACCAATAGCCGCATCGAGGACCTGCGCGCCGCGGCGAGCATCCTGGATGGCCGCCACGTCGCGGGGAGCGTCCGCGGGATGGTCGTGCCGGGTTCGATGCGGGTGAAGGCGCAGGCCGAACGCGAGGGACTGGACCGCATCTTCACCGCCGCCGGGTTTGAATGGCGGGCGGCGGGATGCTCGATGTGCCTGGGTATGAACCCTGACCAGTTGGCTCCGGGCGAGCGCTGCGCTTCGACCAGCAACCGCAACTTCGAAGGCCGGCAGGGCAAGGGTGGCCGGACCCACCTGGTTTCGCCCCAGGTCGCGGCCGCCACGGCGGTTCTGGGCACGTTTGGAACGCCAGCGGACCTGTAGACCGCGAGGGAGAGCAGCACCATGGAACCAGTCAAGAAGATCGAAGGCAGGGCCGTTCCGCTTGAGCGGAGCGATGTCGATACCGATCAGATCATCCCGGCCGTGTACCTGAAGCGCGTGGAGCGCACCGGGTTCGGCGAGGGACTCTTCGCCGCCTGGCGCGAGTCCGATCCGAACTTCGTCCTGAACAAGCCCGAGTTCGAGGGAGGATCGGTCCTGATCGCCGGCCCGAACTTCGGCACGGGATCGTCTCGCGAACACGCGGTGTGGGCGCTTATGGACTACGGGTTCAAGGCGGTCGTTTCGCCCAGGTTCGGCGATATCTTTCGCAACAACGCCACCAAGTCCGGGCTTGTGCCAGTGGTGGTGCCAGAGGACTTCGGCGCCGAACTGATGGAAGCCGCCGCCGAGCACCCGTTCCTCGAAGTGATCGTGGACGTCGCGAGCCGCACGATCTCGGCGCCGGCCGTGGGGTTGAAGACCTCCTTCCCGCTCGACGACTTCACGCAGCATCGCCTGCTCGAAGGTCTCGACGACATCGGCCTGACGTTGCGCAACGAACCGGACATAACCGCGTTCGAGCACCAGCGGCCCACCTGGAAGCCTCGCGTCAACAACCCGCAGCCGATCGCCGGCTAGGCGAATTCCTTTTCGCCCGGGCGTCCACGGTGGCGCCGTACCAACGCATTGACAGGAGAAACAGCAGAACATGCCCGGACCAAACGAATCGACTGGACCCGTCTCCGCCACCCTCGCTGTGCTGGCTGGGGATGGTGTCGGGCCAGATGTGGTTGCCGAGGCGCGCAAGGCGCTGGATGCGATTGCCGCCAGTCGAGGCCATACGTTCACGTATCGGGACCTTCTGATCGGCGGGAGCGCGATCGATGCCCACGGGCTGCCCCTGAGAGACGAGGACATCGAGATTGCTCGCGAAGCCGACGCATGTCTGCTGGGAGCGGTCGGTGGTCCGAAGTGGGACAACCCCTCGGCGAGTGTACGTCCCGAGCAAGGCCTGCTGAAAATCCGCAAGGCGCTTGGGCTTTACGCCAATCTCCGGCCAGTCGCGGTGATGGACGCGTTGCTCGACGCCACCCCGATCAAGCCGGATATCCTCGGAGGCACCGACCTGCTCGTCGTGCGGGAATTGACCGGCGGGCTCTACTTTGGAACTCCGTCCCGCCAGTGGCGCGAGCGGCGGGGCAGGGCCGCGGTTGATACGCTCGTCTACCGCGAGCATGAGGTCGAGCGAATCGCCCGGCTGGCGTTCGATCTTGCCCGTACGCGCCGCCGCAAGGTGACCAGCGTGGACAAGGCGAACGTGTTGTCGTCGTCCCGGCTTTGGAGGACGATCGTGACCGAGGTGGCATCGGACTACCCGGACGTTTCGCTGGAGCACATGCTGGTCGATGCGATGACCATGAAGCTGATCCAGTCGCCATCCGCCTATGACGTGATCGTGACCGAGAACATGTTTGGCGACATCCTCACGGACGAGGCGTCCGTGCTCGGTGGTTCAATTGGCGTGCTGCCCTCGGCCAGCCTCGGAGCGCCGGTCCCTGGCGGACGGCGGCCAGGTCTTTTCGAGCCGATTCATGGCAGCGCGCCGGACATCGCTGGCCAGGGAAAGGCAAACCCGGTTGGCATGCTGCTTTCGGCCGCGCTGATGCTGCGAATCTCACTAGGTTTGGAAGAAGAGGCCACCGCGCTCGAAACGGCGGTCCACGACACCATCGCCGCCGGGGTTACGACGCCCGATCTGCTCGGAGGTTTGGCGACGACGTCGTCATTCGGCGATGCGGTCCTGGAGCGCCTGGGCGCCTGATTACCGCGGACAGTCCACAACACCGGGAACCAATCAGATGGTTCCCGGTTCTGGACGGATCGGGAATTCGCCCGTTGCCCTTGTGGTTCCCAGTTTGAATGAGTGGGCGACCTCAAACTCCGCGTCTGGAGTCTGGGTGTCCAGCAGCACGACTTGCACGTCGTTCGCCACGAACTCGCCGAGCGGTAGGTCCCGCCAGTCGGCCAACACGCCGGGCAGGTTCTCGATAGGCGCGACCCGATCGTAGTGCGCGATGGTGACGTGGGGCAGGTATGGATACTTCAGGCTTGGCGGGACGCTGGACAGGTCAACCAACCGGCGATGGATGCGCGAGAGCCATCCATCGTCCTTTACGTCCAGGAATGCGGAATCGGCAAAGGAGTTAACCGGCCCCAGGCCAATTCGAAATCGCGGAAAGTCGAGCAGTGGACGCTGGGACACAGTGATGAACTCGTCCAGTTGCGTCCGGCTGATCTCGTTTCGCGACACGGGCTCATCCACGACATATCCAATCTCCTGGATTGGGATGTGGAGAAACGAGCGCGGGTGAATTCTGGCGAACTCGAACTGGGATAGCGCCTGGAGAAGCGTCTCGTAGTCTTCGCCCAGCGCGTCAGTGGGCACCCGGACGCAACACATGGCGAACTGGCCATTGTGGGATCGCCACGTCTCGCCGTCGTGGCGACCGTCTCGAACCTCGGAGACCGAGCGGAGATTCTGCCATATTCGCCGGTACGCTTCGTCCTGGTTGGCGACGGGGTCCGGAAGCCACCACAGTGGATGACGCGCACTCCGCCTGATGACCTCGAATTGCTCCTTTCGAGGCAGGAACCGGCGCGGTATGTGCAGCTTGTTACTCAACTGCCTTGATCTTGAGCGTCATCGAGCCGCCCGGTGTTTCAACCACGGCGGAATCGCCAACCTTCTTGCCCTGCAACGCCTGACCAATCGGCGACTCGGTCGAGATGAGCCCCTGCGATGGCTTGGCCTCGATCGCGCCAACGAGGGTGTACACCTCATCCTCGCCATCGAAGTCGACCGTTACCTGGCTCCCGACGCCAACAACGCCGGAGGAGCCATTCGCACTGGCGTCCAGCACCTTCACGTTCCGAAGCATGCCTTCCAGTTCCTGGATGCGCTTCTCGATCATCGCCTGGTCCTGGCGAGCGGCATCGTAGGCGGCGTTCTCCCGGAGGTCGCCATGCGATCGGGCTTCCGCCACGGCCGCCACGATCTCGGGACGCTTGACGTCGGTGAGTTCCTTCAACTCGTTGGTGAGTCGCTCAAATCCGTCGCGAGTAACTTCTACCGGCTTGTTGTCCATTCGAAGAGTTCCCTGGTTTCATGTTTGGCCATATCACATCGGGTTTGATGAAATTGCACTTAAGCCGCGCATGTTTGCGATGCACGGCTTTCAGGGTGATATAGCGTCCTACCGAATCTCTGTGCGCGCGAATGTTACTCCACTTCGAACGCGGCTTCAATCTCGACACAGATGGCATTTGGCAGCGCGGCGAAACCCACCGCCGAACGGGTATGCCGCCCCGCGTCGCCGAGCACCTCGACCAGCAGGTCGGAGCATCCGTTGATGACGCCTGGCTGTCCACCGAACGCCGGATCGCTGTTGACCATGCCAAGCACCTTAACGGTGCGCTTGATCCGGTCGAGTGAACCCAGGGCGTCCTGGGCGGTCGCCAGTATCTGCAGTCCCACGGACCTTGCCGCGGCATAGGCATCCTCGACGCTGACCTCGGAATCGACCTTCCCGGTTGGGTGCTCGCTGGAAGGTCCGGTCCCGCTGATCCAGAGCACGTTTCCAACGAACTGGTGGCGAACGTAGTTCGCCGCCGGTTTCACTGGCTCCGGCAGCTCGATGCCCAGGTCTTTCAGTCGCTGTTCAGCCGTCATCCCTCTCTCCTTCACTGGTCGTGGTCTCGATCGCTTACCGCGCGCCAAACAGTTTGGTCAAGCGCTCGACGGTCCTGCTCAGTTCATCGTCGCTGGTGGCGAACGAGAGGCGGAAGTGTCCTTCGCCGGATTCGCCGAATGCGATGCCTGGCACCACCGCGACGTGTACTTCCTTAAGAATTCGCTCTCCGAGGCGGATCGAGTCGCCATCGATCTCACGGGCGTCGACAAAGGCGTAGAACGCGCCTTCCACGAGGTTGGTGCGCAGTCCCTGGATGCCGTTGATGCCATCCGTGATCAGGTGCCGGCGCCGATCCCATGCCTTCACCATCTCGGTGATGATTTCCTGCGGGCCGTTGAGCGCGGCGACGCCTCCCGCCTGGGCGAATGACGTGGCGCAGGTAGTCGCGTGGCTATTGACCTTCGCCATTTGGGAGATGAATGCCTTCGGTCCCGCGACGTAGCCAAGCCGCCAACCGGTCATCGCATATGCCTTCGACAGGCCATTGAAGGTCAGCGTTCGCTGAACCATGTCCGGGAATGTGGCGATGCTCAGGTGCTCCCGGCCATCGTAGATGATCTTTTCGTACATCTCGTCGGTCCACACCATCAAATCGTGGGCGACCGCGAATGATGACAGGATCTCGGCCTCCTCCCGCGTCATGACTCGCCCGGTGGGATTGTTGGGCGAGTTCAGCATGATGATGCGCGTGTTCGGCGTGACGTGGGCTTCGAGGATTTCACGGGTGATGGTGAAGTTGGTGTTGGGATCGAGCCCGACGCGGATCGGGTTTCCTCCCGCGAACTCTACAATTGGCACATAGGAT
>CAZUPA010000018.1:9170-10357 GCA_964622205.1 uncultured Sphaerobacteraceae bacterium | reverse complement strand
GGCGTGATGAAGTCCGGATCGCCGCCACCGAGGTCGATGACGTCGATGCCTTCGGACTTAAGCTGCCTGGCGGCCTCGGACACCGCGATGGTCGGCGATGGTTTGGCATCGCGCACCCGGGCGGCGAAATACTCTGTGCTGGAACGGTGAGTTGACACCTGGAAATCCTCTCGGAACTGCCTTACGGCCATGACGCCGCGAGACGATTGATCGCTGAGGGCATTCTATCCGGAATTGGCCGGGATACGCGACGTGGCCCCGGCGGCCACGATCATGCGTTGGAACCAATCGCCGGCATTCGACGTCATCTTTGTGTGAAGGACGCGAAAAGTCTGGACGGCCAAGGGGCCGAACGGCTGTATCACCCTATTTGCGTGATAGGCTTCCGGAGAGATTGCGTGTTGTGTATTCGCCCTGAAGGTCGCGACGCGGGTCGCGGTACCGGAACATGGGGATAGCCGGGAAGGATTCAGGCACATGGGATCGTTGAGCACCGCGGGGCGCAAGCTCGTATCGGTTTGCGCAGTGGTGGCGTTGCTGTTCGCCACGCTGGCTGGAACGCTGATTGCGCCAGCACTTGCGCAATCGGGTGAGAGTTCCTACGAGTTCGCCAGCGGTCATACGCTGGAATGGACCGGCGGATGGTCGCTCGACGACGATTCGACGTACGCCGAGGATGGTCTTGAAGCGGCCACGCTTACCAAGCAGGTAAGCCTGTTGATGGCGATGAGCCTGCCGAACGACTTCGACATGGATGAGGCTCGTGACATCTTCCTCGATGCGTTCCTGGATACTGGCGAGAGTTCCACGACCATCGACCGGGGGGCGTACGGCCAGGTTTCATACTCGCTGGACCTACTGACGTACGAGGACCTCGACTTCGGCATCTTCACCCTTCTGCGAGCCGGCAGTGGGTCGACCCCAACCTTTGCCTACGTGTTCCTGACACCCACGTCGATGTTCGCGTCGGAATTTCAGGCGGCGCAGAACGAAGTGACCATGGATGGCGACGGCCTGTATAACGGCGTGGACGGCGGTGGCCTCCAGACCCAGCTTCTGGCCGCCGACGCCTCACCGTCCGGCGACGACGCCGACGACTCGGCCGACGATAGCGCGGACGACTCCGCGGATGATGTGGCGGATGACGCCTCGGACGATGCCACCGATGACACCGCCGATGATGGCAC
>CAZUPA010000018.1:0-9070 GCA_964622205.1 uncultured Sphaerobacteraceae bacterium | reverse complement strand
TCGATGGTTCCGACGGATCGGATGACAGCGCCGACGCCACGGATGACGAAGCGGATGCGACCGACGATACCGGGGACACGACGGACGACACAGCGGATGTCACTGATGACGAAGCGGACACCTCGGACGACACGGCGGATGATACGGGCGACGATGGTTCCGACACCGGTGAGACCGGCCTGATCGACGACAACACGTTCGTCAGCGCTGACGGCACTCTCATCGAGTGGGACCCGAACCTGGTCCTGAACCCGGACCGGGACCCGAACCTAGTCGAGGACGACGAAGGCATCGACTTCATGGCCCTATTGCTCGACGGAGAGGCGTCGGCTTTCGTTCCCGTAACAATCGTGGCTGTCGCGGCGGGAACGCCCGCGGACTACGTTGCGTACTGGTCATCCGACGACTACATCGCCGACCGCGCGTTCAGCCCCGACAGCGAAATCCTGCTCGCCGAGAGTTCATCGGATGTGGGCGCGGTGGTCCGGATTGACTACACGGACAGTGGCACGGTGGTGATCTTCTATTCAGAGGTTCGAATCGACGAATCGAATGGATCGATCGTGCTCATCGAATACTCAACCGCTGGTCCGCTTGTCGAAGCCACATTGCCGCTTGTTCAGGATGGGCTTACCGTCAACGGTGAAGCGGTACTCGATTTCTTCACACTCGAGGAGATCCTGGAGGCGGCGGGACTCTAGCTCGAAATCCAGGCGTCTGGTTCAACACCCAGCCCGCGGCGACCTCGTCCCGGGCTGGGTGCTGTGCGTGTTGAACCGGGACGCGAATCGCCAGTAGAATGGCGTTGGCACTCTCACGTCCAATTTGCCAATCTGTTAGCACTCCACCCTTGATGAGTGCTAATTGCTGTGCTAGATTGGCAGTGCAATCAAGGCGGGCCTCCTCGTGAAGGTCCGCATTTGGAGGGCGTTAGTCCGGAACATCCGGATCGATTCAACATGTATCAGGAGGACCAGGAACCATGTCGGATTCTGTTTCCAATCTCAAGCCCCTTGGTGATCGTCTGGTAGTCAAGCCAGCCGGCCGCGAGGAAACAACGGCCAGTGGCATCGTGCTACCAGACACCGCGAAGGAAAAGCCGCAGCGGGGAACCATCGTGGCCGCCGGCGAAGGCCGCCGGGACGATGACGGCGACCGCATTCCTCTCGATGTGAAGGTTGGCGATGAAGTTCTCTTCGCCAAGTATGCCGGCACCGAGTTCAAGCTCGAAGATGTCGACTACCTCATCCTCTCCGAAAAGGACATCCTGGCTGTCGTCGGGTCCTAGAGCCGGTCGATCACGGTCGTAGTATTGTCAAGGAGTGAGATCAGTGTCCAAGATTCTGGAATTCAACGAAGAAGCGCGTCGTTCGCTGAAAGAGGGCGTTGACGTCCTCGCGAACGCCGTCAAGACCACGCTTGGTCCCAAGGGCCGCAACGTGGCGATCGACAAGAAGTTCGGCGCCCCGACCGTGACCCACGACGGCGTGACGGTCGCCAAGGAAATCGAACTGGAAGACCAGTTCGCCAACATGGGCGCCCAACTCCTCAAGGAAGCCGCCACCAAGACCAACGACGCGGCTGGCGACGGAACCACCACCGCCACCGTTCTCGCCCAGGCCATCGTTCACGAGGGACTGCGCAACATCGCCGCCGGTGCAAACGCCATGCTGCTCAAGCAGGGCATCGACAAGGCCGCTGACGCGGTGGTGTCCCACGTTCTCGAGCTTGCCACCCCGGTCGAGACCCGCCAGGAAATCGCTCAGGTTGCGTCCATCTCGGCCGCCGATCCCGAGGTTGGCGAGCTGATCGCCGAGGTCATGGAGAAGGTCGGCAAGGACGGCGTCATCACGATCGAGGAGTCCAAGGGCTTCGAGTTCGAGACCGAGTTCACCGAGGGCATGCAGATCGATCGCGGCTACATCTCCCCGTACTTCGTGACCAACACGGAGCGCATGGAGGCCGAGTTCGACGATCCGTTCGTGCTCATCACCGACAAGAAGATCTCCGCCATCCAGGACATTCTGCCGACGATCGAGCTGGTTGCCCGCGCTGGCAAGGCCCTCGTGATCATCGCCGAGGATGTCGACGGCGAGGCCCTGGCCACGCTGGTGGTCAACAAGCTGCAGGGGCGCTTCCAGTCGCTGGCGATCAAGGCCCCAGGCTTTGGCGATCGCCGCAAGGAAATGCTGCGCGACATCGCCGCCCTCACCGGCGCCCGCGTCATCTCCGAGGAAGTCGGCCGCAAGCTGGACAGCGTCACGCAGGAAGACCTTGGTTCCGCCCGCCGCATCGTGGCCACCAAGGACGAGACCGTCTTCGTGGACGGCCAGGGTGACAAGGGCGAGGTCGAGAGCCGCGTCGGGCAGATTCGCGCCCAGATCGAGACCACCTCGTCCGACTTCGACCGCGAGAAATTGCAGGAGCGGCTGGCCAAGCTCGCCGGTGGCGTGGCCGTGATCAAGGTCGGCGCCGCGACCGAGACCGAGCTGAAGGAAAAGAAGCATCGCGTTGAGGACGCCCTGAGCGCCACTCGCGCCGCTGTCGAAGAGGGGATCGTCCCGGGCGGTGGAGTCACCCTCGTCCACGCGATCGCCGCCCTCGACAGTGTCGAGGCCGAAGGCGATGTCAAGACAGGCGTGAACATTCTCCGCCGCGCGCTTGAGGAGCCAATGCGCGGTATCGTCGAGAACGCTGGCCGCGACGGAGCGGTTGTGGTGGAGCGAGTTCGCACGCTACAGTCCGAGAAGAATGACCAGAAGATCGGCTACAACGTACTCACCGACGAGTACGTCAACATGGTCGAGGCCGGTATCACCGATCCGGTGAAGGTCACCCGCTCCGCGGTTGCCAACGCCGCGTCGATCGCTGGTATGATCCTCACCACCGAGGCCCTCATCGCGGACAAGCCGGAACCGGCCGCCGCTGGGATGCCACCGGGTGGCATGGGCGGCATGGACTACTAGTCCAACTCATACCTTAACACTCGAGGAAACGCCCGGCGGTGCGAACCGCCGGGCGTTTCTGACATCCGGCGCGACATCCAGGCGATCGGGAGCGTCGCCCGGAATCCGGATAGAGACAGGGCAGCCCAGGGAGCCGAAGGCGAGCGGTCCTGGCCTGCCTGACTCAAGAAGTACGAGCCACGGCTCTGGCGTCGGAACACGAATCATCCCTCCCCTGCGATGAGCAGCCAGAGTTTGTAGCCCCTTCGGTGCGTGGCCCTCATCTGGATTCCTTATGATACGGAATCCGGAATGTCAGGAGCCGGACGCCTGGTCGGTGGGCGCCCCGGCGTTGGGAGCGACAGGTATCACAGACCTGCCGCGCAGGCCGTGAAACCATACTTTCGCGCACCATCCCATGACCTGTGTCACCGGTGGCCCCCGGTTCCCGACCCCAGGTTTGCTTTTTGTTGACCCGGATTCCGAATCAACCGTTCCGGATGCCGCTCCAAGCGCTTACGGACAGCGTGAGACGGCAATTCGAGACACGCGCTGTTTCAGGGCAATTCACCGGGATTCCGGATCACACCCGGTGAATTCCCGGACCGTGAAGAATGCCGATTCGGAGTCAGCGGACCGGACGAGGAGCATCGGGGTCACTCTGGATCGTGTTGCTCGCCGGTGGATGAAGGAGGTTCCAGCGCGTTCGCGTGCTCATACACTTCCAGGAGCATTCCGCTGCCTATCATCGCGATGGTCGCGCCCAGAAGGCCGATCATGTAGCGAGAGAAAGTCGTTCCGTCGACATTCTGCAGAAACGGCCAGACCAGCGGTACGTTCCCGGTTCCCATGTCCCGCCAGAGGTGACTCAATGCCCCAAGGGTGACTCCCAGCCACACATTGGCCCGGCGCTGGTCGAGGAAGCCAATACAGGCCAGCAGGATCAGAACGAATACCGAATGCGTGCCGTTGCGCGACGAGCCCTCAACCGGTTCAGTGAAATCCAGTTGCAGCATGATGTGGCCCACATCCAGCACGACACCTCCAATAAGGACGGACCAGACCGGAACCGGAAACCGAAGCGCCTTGATCCCCATTGCGATCATGAGCGCGGTCAGCAGATGACCGATTTCATCGAGGATGCCGTGGACGGTCATCGTGTTGCCATCCGCGGGCGCATCGAACTGACGAACCACGGCGATGAGAATCCACGCGCCGATCGCGACTCCCGCATAGGTGGCGTACCGATACGGGCCGTTGAGCGACTGGGTCATGTCACCCCTTTACCCTGCTGACTTGTCAAGGGAATCCTCAGGTGGGACCCTCGCCGCCGGTCAGCAGGACCGAATGAGCGACGGTCGTCGACTGGATGTCATCGTCCCGCCTGGAGTCGGTAGCCGGCGTGCCTTTATCGTCGGGGACGCTGGCCGGCTCGTCCCGCATGAGGAGCCATGACACAGCGTCGGCTACATCATCCGGATCGGACACCACGAAGGACAGATCCATCTGCATCAATTCATCATGTTCCATGGAAACGTCGCCTTCTATGGTCGCGGTTTCTATGGAATCGGCGTTGCACGACGTGCGGTAGGTGTTCGCGAGTTCGACCAGGTCTGTTACCCCATAGTCGGTGCGGAAATGGTCCGACAGCAGCGAGAACATGTTTGGAACGAGCCTGACCAGGTTCACGTCGGCGCCCTCCTGCATCAGCGCGCGCAGGACCTGCTGTTGGCGGGAGATCCGGCCAAAGTCCCCTTCGCTGTCACCACGGAACCGCGAGTACAGCAGCGCGCGCTCGCCGTCGAGTTGAAGCTCGCCAGCTTCGAAGGTCTGACCCTCCATCACGAATGCTTCCGGGTTCTCGACCGTGATGCCCCCAAGTTCATCCACGACCGATTCCACTCCGGCAAAGTCCACCAGGACATAGTTGTCGAGTTCGATGCCAAGGTATTCCTCGACCACCAGCATTTCGTAGGGAATGCCGCCCACCGCCAGCGCGTGGTTGATCTTGCTATGTCCATAGCCTGGCAACACGGCACGGCTGTCTCGTGGCACAGCCAGCATCCGGCAGCTGCCAGTGGACGGGTCGATATGGAGCACGGCAAGGGAATCGGGCCGAACGCCAATGTCGATCGACTCACCGTCCCGCGCGTCAACACCCATCAGGAGAACGGTAATCCCATCCGTGGACTGGAGTTCGGGCGGATCCGAACCCATGACGCTGTCCGGCGTGCTGTCGTCAGGCACATCGAGAAGCACCGGAGTTCCTTCCTCCGGCGTTGAGTCAGGGGTCGACAGGAGAGCTGGGACCTCGCTTGCATTGGATTCCCGCGTGCCCTCCGGTGCTGTCGACACGGCTTCTGTCCCGGCCGGTTCGGTGGATTCAGATGATGCCAGGGGCTCGCTGGCCTCTTCAGTGGCGCTCGACGTGGAAGTCACTGGGGTCTCGCTGGCCTCTTCGGTGACACCTGCAGTCGATGACGTCGCGGTCGTGTCTACCCCGTCGGTCGCCGCCACCTCGGTTGCCGTTTCAACCACCAGTTGACTCGACCTCGTAGTACTCTCGGCCGTGGTGGCCTGGGACGTTGGTTCATTGTCCGAAGTGGGCTCGGCTGTCCCGGTTCCGGTCGAGGCGACACCCGCGGAATCCGTGACTTCAGCGGTCGGCGGAACGGTTTGGGTTGGTTGCGGCGTTTGCGTTGAGCTGACGCCCCGCTGGCTCTCTCGCTGCTGGCGTTGGAGTATCGCTTGCTGGGCCGGACCCGTATCGATCGAAACGTCATCTTCCAGTCCCAGAGCGCTGCCGCTCACCTCGGGCGGCGGGGTGCTTACGGACTGGACCTCCTTGAATGCCGATTGCGTTCGATAGGCGAAGACGCCGCCAGCCGTGAGGAGAATGGTGAGCAGGATGAGTGGCACGAGGTATCGCGGCCGCTTGTACCAGGGCGGCTTGCGACGGCGCTTGCGCTTCCTGAGCACCGTCGTGGAGGTGGAAGGCAATGGTGTGAACCCATGACCGCCGCCACCGGACACCGGGGCCGGTTCGGCGACCGTCCCCGCATTGTCACCCAGCGACCGCCTGACGGCTGTCCCGCACTGCGAGCAGAACTTCTCGTTCGATTGAACGGTAAACCCACACTGTGGGCATTCCCTGGTCGAAGGAAACGCGTTGGTACCGTCTGTGCTCATTAACCATCCTTGTGCCGGCGCCTCGTACGTGCCCTGACTCCAAGGGTTCACTCTACAGGACAATTGTTATCGCTGTCGAAGAAGCTCCAACAGGCCTTTCAATTCAACGTTCCGCAAGCCGGGTTGGTTTCGCTCAGGCCCTAGGCCATCCTCGCCTCAAGCGCGGCGTGGTTGAAGAGAACCCGGTCACCGCGATGGCGAATCTCTTCGTACAGTCCTGGCTCTCCCGCCAGGTTGACGCCAAGAGACGGGACGATTTCCTGAAGTCGCGGCGTCCATGCGGTGAACTCATCGGGGAAGCACCGCTCAATGACATCGAGCATGATCGCGGTTGTTGTTGATGCGCCAGGCGACGCGCCCAGCAATCCGGCGATTGTGCCGTCCTGGGACGTGATCGCCTCCGTGCCGAACTGGAGAATACCTCGCTTCGTCTTTGTGGGGCGCATCACCTGCACGCGTTGACCGGCGTGGATGAGTTCCCAATTCTCCGGTTTGGCATCCGGATAGAACTTGCGCAGTTGATCCACTCGCGCGTCTTTCGACTGCAGCACCTGCTTCACCAAATAGGCGGTGAGAGGCATTTCATCCCTGGCGACCGAAAGCATGGTCATGATGTTGTCAGGCCGAATCGAGCGAAGAAAGTCCGCGTACGATCCCTTCTTCAGGAATTTCGGCGAGAATCCCGCGTACGGGCCAAACATGAGACCGCGCTTGCCATCGATTACGCGGGTATCCAGGTGAGGCGCGGTCATGGGCGGTGCTCCGCTCGCGGGTCGGCCATAAACCTTGGCGTTGTGCTGAGCCACCAGGCCTGGATCGGTGCATCGCAGGAACTGGCCGCTCACCGGGAAGCCTCCAATGCCCTTGATCTCCCTGATCCCGGATTTCTGCAATAGTTGAACCGCCGTTCCACCGGCGCCGACAAAGACGAAGCTGGATGTAAACATCGAATGGTCTCCGGTCAGCCGATTCTTCATGCTGACTTTCCACTGCTTGCCCGATCGTTCCAGATCAGTCGCCTGGTGGCCGGTGAACAGATCGGCGCCCTTCCGGGCGAGTGCGCCGGTCAGGATTCCCGTAAGCGCGCCAAAATCGATGTCGGAGCCATCCTCGCTTCGAGTCACCGCCAGGCGAGAGGATGCGGACCTGCCTCGCATCAGCAGCGGCGCCCAGGCGTCAATGGTATCGGTCTGGTCCGAGAACTCAATGCCAGCAAACGCGGCATGCCGGGAGAGCGCCTCATGTCTATCGCGAAGGAACTGGACGTCTGACTCACCCTCACAGATGCCAAGGTGTGGCACCCGGTTGATGAAGGACGACGGATTCTCCACCATGCCCTGTTCGACAAGCCATGTGTACATCTGAAGGGAGAGTTGGAACTGCTCGTTGACCTGTAGCGCCTTCGACGTGTCGATCGAGCCGTCAGGCCGGCGTGGCGTGTAGTGGAGTTCGCACAGAGCGGCGTGACCGGTGCCGGCGTTGTGCCAGGGATAGCTGCTCTCCTGGCCGACCTGGTCCAGGCGCTCGATGATGGCGATCGACGCGTCTGGCCGGACATGATGGAGAAGCACTCCCATCGTGGCGCTCATGATTCCGCCGCCGACAAGCGTGATGTCGTAATGTGGTGCTACGTTAACCAATTCAAAGGCTCCAAGGATTTGTCGAACAGGACCTTTCGAACCAGTCGCGACCAGATCGCTGGATCGACTGGAACTTCTTCACCATTCGATGTCGCATGCCAGTGGCGCGGGCTCGCTCCCGATTGGGAGACATCAATCGGCTTTGATGATACCGTCGCCGAATTCGGGATGGACGTCAATGCAAAATACCGGGCAAATGCAGGACTCGCTTTTCTCCGGAGTGCGCGAGGCGGGATGGAAGGGTAATTTGATGACAGCATCGTTCGAGCGAACGATAGCCAGGAACGGGCGGATCGAACTGGAGGTCAGGAAGAGCCGGTTCATCGGCTCGGCATTTCGCGTATCGGATGAGGTTGAAGCCCGCGACATCGTGGATGGTGTGCGCAAGGAACACTGGAGCGCCAACCACAACTGCACGGCATGGAGGATTGGACGTGAGGGCCGCCTTCAACGAACCAGTGACGATGGCGAGCCATCCGGAACCGCCGGGGTTCCCATGCTCGAAGTCCTGAACCATCAGGAGGTGACGGATGTGCTGGTTGTGGTCACGCGGTACTTCGGAGGCGTCAAGCTGGGAGCTGGCGGCCTGATCCGGGCATACGGGTCGACTGTGTCGGCTGTGCTGGCTCACACGGGCATCGTGGAGCGCCGACCGTTACACATCGTATCCGTTGCGATTGAGCATGCCGATTCAGGCAAGTTCGAGAATGTGCTGCGCGCATCGCCGTTTTCGTTGGTCGATGTCACCTACAATCCGGACAACGTGGCGTTCACCGTGCATGTGCCGCCGGAAGACCTCGCGCCGTATGAGGCAATGGTCAGCGAGGCAACGGCAGGTTCCGCCCGACCTGTTGACACGGGCATCACACTAGTGGAGGGGCCTGTGTGGGAAGACTGACGCTCCATCCGGGATGGCCGCGGACCCAGAAACGTTGAAGGAATGAACATGTCCGAATCTGCATTGACCAGGAATGGCGTCGTTGTTCGAATCGACCCTCGCCGCTGCATCGCCAACGCGAAATGCACGACCGCCGCTCCAGGAATCTACGTACTGGATGAAGAAACCGGCGTGGCTGTGTTGGAAAACGCGGATATCGCCACCATCGAGCAGGTGTTCGCTGGCGCTCGGGTCTGCCCGACCCAGGCTATCTCGATCGAGCAGCATGGTCGTCGTGTGTTCCCGCAAATCCTGACCCCGATGTTCGGCGACGAGGACGATTCGGACGAGTGACGTATTGCCGTCTAGGAACGCGACCGCGACAGGCGCGAAAGTACCTTGCTGAGCGGCCGCGCTCC
>CAZUPA010000017.1:4719-33099 GCA_964622205.1 uncultured Sphaerobacteraceae bacterium | reverse complement strand
ACTTGCCCGGCTGGAAAGGAACGCTGTTCGGGCAGTGGTGCCTTTGCCTCTGATACAGTTGAGGGTGTACGCACGGGCAAGACATCGCCAGCCACCCATGATGCAATCCACGTATCCAGCCCGTACCAGGTAGTTTGCCCGGCATGATCGAGACCCCATCCAGAGCAAATACCGCCAGCACGGTGGTCATCGACGGGGCATTCGAGGTCTTCCTTGACGAGGTGATCGGCAAGGGTGGTCTCTCCACCGTGTACCGTGGCCGGGAGATCGCGACCAGGCAACCTGTCGCCGTCAAGCACCTGCACGAGCGGTACAGGAAGAGCCCCGAGGCGCTCAGGCGGTTCAACAACGAAGGCCGGATGACGAGCTTCGTGACCCATCCGAACGTGGTCGGATACCACGGCCACTATTTGGACGGGCCCTGGCTGGTGCTGGAACTGATCGAGGGACGAACGCTTAAGTCCATCATCGAACAGGATGGGCCGCTTGACCTCGAGGACGCGGTGCGCGTGTTGGCCGGCGTCACCGATGCGCTGGACTACATCCACGGGCTGCGGGTGGTGCATCTCGATCTCAAGCCGCAGAACCTGATCCTGACCGATGAGGGCGCCGTGAAGCTGATCGACTTCGGGCTGGCGCAGGAGTTTGCGCAAAGTCAGCACCAGGTCGGTGGGGAATTGTTCGGGACTGCAGCCTACCTGGCGCCGGAGCAGGTCAACAAGGAGCCAGTCGGGGGGCAGACCGACATCTACACGCTCGGCTGCGTCTTTCATGAGATGGTCACCGGTCGGCCGCCGTTCGAAGCTCCCGGTCTACAGGGGGAGGCTGAGCAGAGGGCGCTGATCGACATGCACCGGTACGCCGAGCCAAAACCCCCTTCCGAGTCTCGTCCTGACCTGGGTTTCCCGGTTTGGGTGGATGACGTCGTCGGGCGGGCAATAGAGAAGCATCCCGCGGACAGGTTCGAAACCGCTGGGGCATTCGCCCAGGCGGCCATCCGGGGTCTCGGCACTTCGACCGAGCGCTCGGGTGGGCGATTCGCGGCGTTAACGGCACTGTTGCCTTCGAGCCGCACCGTTGATGATCCCGGCGCTTTCGAGGACGATGACGAACCAGAAACCATCAATGAGGCGCCGCGTGGGCCGGGCCTGGCACGGCGAGCCTGGGTGGCTGGCGGTCGGCGTTTGCGGCAATCGCGGCACGCTCGCCATGTGTTGTGGCGTGTGTGCCTCCTGATGGCGATCGTGACCATGGTGGTGGGGGTGAACCTGGCGGGGACCGACGGCGTTGGTTCGATGGTCAATCAGGCGATCGGGATCGCGCCCGAGATGCACGCCACCGTGACGATTGACGATCTCAACGTTCGAGCCGACCATCGGACCGATGCCGAGATCATGGCTGCGTTGCCATTGGAGAGCAAGGTCGTCATAACAGGTCTTCCCGAATCGGGTTCCGATCTGGAATGGTGGCCAATCGAGGTGGAAATCGGCGGGAGAACCGTCAGCGGTTGGGTGTGGGCCGACGGGCTTGAGACGACCAGGGCCATGCGGGCGATCGCTTTTCCGGGGGAGGTGGCCGACCGGTATCGATCGGTGAGCGATGGCGTTTCGAGCGGTTGGGATACGGTAACCGGCTGGTGGCCCTGACGGGCACGGGTGAGATCGACGCCAGACGCAACACTTTCGCCACATTTGGTCAAGATATCGCGACGATTCGGAGAATTGCCCGCAATAGTTGGAGTCGATACTGGAGTTAGTGAGAAGTAGCGAGGCGAAACCAAACGCCCGACCTCAAGGAAGAAGTTTCCAGATGTCAATCATTCCAACCATCATCGTTGCTGGCGTGTCGTTGTTGTTTGTTGCCGTCGCGGTCACCCCGATGATCGTCGAGATGTTGCCGCGGCGGCACAACCGGCCGGAACTGACGGTCCTGGTCGGTGGGTCGGCCGGCGCGACTGGCATTCAGCGGTCGCAGGCCGCGTAGCGGAAAGACTCACGGGTGGCAACCGCCCTGGCTGTTTTCATTCGATAGGGGAAGGGTGAGCGGGGCCTTGGCACATGTTCTGATCGTTGAAGACGAGCTCGAACTGGAAGCGCTGATCCGTCGCGAGATGGAAGGCGCCGGCCACAGGGTGAGTTCCGCGCACGATGGTCCGACGGCGGTCGAGGCCGCCCTGTCGTTCGACCCCGACATCGTGCTGCTTGACATCATGCTGCCGGGATTCGATGGCATCGAGGTCACCAGGAGAATCCGGGCGACGGCGTCCGTGCCGATCCTGATGCTGACCGCCCGCTCGACCGAATTGGACAAGGTGCTCGGACTGGAGCTTGGGGCGGACGACTACCTGACGAAGCCGTTCTCCATGCGGGAACTCCAGGCGCGGGTTGGCGCGATCCTGCGTCGGACGGCGATGATCCGTGAGCGTTCGAGTCCGAAACCGGTGGACGAGACGATTTCGTTCCCAAGCCTGGCGATCGACGTGGCGGCCCACGAGGTGGTCAGCCAGGGGCAGGTGGTGTCACTGACCGCCACGGAGTTCGCGTTGCTTCGCCTGCTGGCGAGCAACCCTGGCCGGGTATTCAGCCGCGAGTTCGTGCTCGAGGAGGTGTGGGGCGGCGATGCGGTTGTCTTCGACCGCACGGTCGACAGCCATATCCAGCGCCTGCGGAAGAAACTGGGCGGTCCCGAGTCGCCTGGCGACTACATCGAGACCGTGTGGGGCGTGGGATATCGCTTCACGGCAAGGTCCCAGCGGTGACCATGGGGTACGGCAGCCGGAGACGATTGACGATCCGGCAACGGATGCGCCGTTCGATCAGGATGCGGCTCGCCGTTTCTCACCTGGCGGCGGTGACGGCAAGCACCTTTGTCTATGCGACGGGCGGGTTCGTGCTCCTGGTGAGCATCGTCATCCTCGCGGGCTATCAGGCCACCGATGTCTACGAACTGGTGCCGCAGTTCGCGATGGTTACCGTGTTTGTGCTGATCCAGATCGCGCTCATCACGCTTTGCGGAGTGATCGTGGCGCGCATCGCGGCGATGATCGTATCGCGGAAGCTGCTCGGGCAGATTTCGGAACTGGAGGCCGGGTCTAATGCGATCGCGGCCGGACAGTACGATCGCCAGGTCGCCGTCATCACCGAGGATGAGTTGGGCAGGTTCGCGGAAAGCTTCAACGCGTTGACGACGCAACTGGGCGCCGCCGAGCGCCAGCGCCGGGCATTCGTGGCGAATGTCTCGCACGACCTGCGAACGCCAATCGCCGTGGTCAAGGGTCACCTTGATGCCCAGCTGCATCCGGGTGGGGGCGATCCGATACCGCCGGAAACATCGTTCGCCGCCATCGAACATGAAGTCCAGACACTTTCGCGGTTGATCGAGGATCTGTTCACCTCTTCCAGGATCGAGGAGGGCGTGCTTCCGGTTGAGCGGGCGCCTGTCTCGGCCGGCGATCTCGCCAGCGACGCGGTTGCCAGCGTCCGGCCCTATGCCTTGAAGACCAGCCGGGTGAGCGTGAATGCGCAGGTCGATCCAGATGCGCCACTGGCGCTGGGCGACGAGACCCGGATCACCCAGGTCATCAACAACCTGCTCCACAACGCGATTCGCCACACCCAGGCTGGTGGGCTGGTGGTTATTCAGGTCCAGGCCGATGGGGAACCTGGCTGGGTGCGGATCGTCGTGCGAGACACTGGGGTCGGCATCCCGCCGGACGTGCTCGACAAAATCTTCGATCGCTATTACCAGGGCGAGGAAATTGGCGAGAAAGGCGGCGCGGGACTTGGGCTTAGCATCGTGCGGCACCTGGTGCGGATGCAGGGCGGTCAGGTCTGGGCCGAGTCCACGCTGGGGGAGGGCACATCTATTACCGTTCGCCTGCCCGCGGTGCGTGAAGGCGCGGCTATTGCCCAAAGATAGCGATGGCTCTACCACGAGCTTCTCTTGGTATTGCGGATCCACCGCCCACGTGCCCGATAGGTCCGTCACGGTGACAACGGTTCCCGCCCAACCCGCGTCTAACACTCGCTGGTAGATGGGATCGACACCCTGGAGCACGGCGGGGAGTGGCAATCAGTTGCCGATCGCTTCCGCGTGCCTATGCGCGAGCTGGGCGCGAGTGGCGATTGTGCCGGAGACGACGCGGGACTTGCGGCTTCTTGCTCTGGGTCGCCGGTGATGCCGAGACTGGCGGGGTTCAGGCGATCGGTGGTGGTGGCGGTTTGGGACGGGGCTGGAGTCGCCGCATCGATGGATCGATAGGCGCCGTGGTAGCGATGAGCAACACAACGAACACGCATGCCGATAGTTTGCGCACAGGGTTTCGCCAGTCTGTTGAGGTTGTCGATGCTGATTTGTGCCTGACAGACACACGACCCACTGATTTGACGCTACGCTATTGCCACGTAGGTTTCCAGATAACTGAATGAGGCAACTAGCTCGTTAGGGTCGTATTTCCTGCATGTACGGACATGCAAATAGGCCGAAAGCGAGGATGAAATCAGCGCATCGCGATTTCGGATGAAGACCTGTTTCCGCCGCGAGGCGTGCCCGCCCGGCCAGGACAGCCACACGCTCGCCCGCGGCTCGCTGGGACTGTCCCTCCCTCCACGGCGTGCGTAAGGCACAGGCTGATCCTCAAGGATTCACGCGGAGTCGGTTTCAGTCGTCCCTGGATGGGATGAAGATGTCCAGGAGCAGGCTGAAGCGCTCCAATTGGAGCAGTTGCTGGTCGCTGGACGGTGGAGGGGCAAGTTCCTCCACTTCGAGACGCCAGGTTCGTGGGTGTGGGATGTAGACCGCGTTCAGACCGGCGACTAGGGCGGGATTGATGTCCGATCGCGGTGAGTTGCCGATCATCCAGGTTGCCGATGGATCGATGGCAAGGCCATCGACGGTTTCCTGGTAGGTCGCGGGCGTCTTCTCGGGGGTGACGATAACTGCATCGAACCGTGATTCGAGACCCGATCGCTCGATTTTGGGCCGCTGCTCGTTCTCGTGCCCCTTGGTCAGCAGATAGAGCGTGTGATGCGTATGGAGAGCCGCGAGGGTCTCGGCGACACCCTCCATCAGGTCGAACGGGTCTTCCAGGATACGGAGCCCGAGCTGTTCGGCGGTGTCGAGATCGGGATGATCGTCAGGGACGCCAACGATGTGCTGGAACGTGTCTCGCAGGCTTCGCGCGAAGGCTCGCGCGCCATACCCATGCGTCGCGCGATTGGCTATCTCCACTTTATCGAGCATCACCTGGATTTCGGAACTGGTGAGACGCTCCTGGTCCAGAAAGGTCACGAAGTCCTCGAAGGCACGCTCGAAGTAGATGTTGTTTTCCCACAGCGTGTCGTCAGCGTCGACAATGAGATGTTGTCGTTGGTACCGGTGAGTGGGATTCATGGAATTTCCGCCGGGTAGGTTCTGGCGATGTCGAGAGCGGGCGCCAGCCACTCGATCGCCGCGGGTGTGATCGGGTCGAGCACCACCTGGAGATGGTCGATTCCAACGGTGGAGAACGCCGCGAGTTGCTGGCCAACCACGCCGGGATCGCCGGTTATGCCGGGGACGAATCGCTCATGGCGCGCTCCCGTCGAGCGAGTGGAGCCGCCCGGCGCGGTGACGAGCACGGCGGCCGACCGTTCGAGCGTCTTCGGATCGCGGCCAAGTTCATGGCAAACGTGGTCGACTCGATCGAGGTGTGGTTCGAGTCCGGTGGGCGAATTGCCGTAATCGGCGTACCAGATGTTCCATCGATCGGCCCGGGAGAGCGTGTGCCGCAACATCCGCTCGCCGGTGGAGCCGACCAGGATCGGCATGGCGCCGGCGCGTGGTCCGCGCGGGATGATCTCGCATTCGCGAGCTTCGTAATACGCTCCCGCGTAGTCCGCCTCTCCCGTGCGAACGAGGGAGTGGATGATGTCGAACGCTTCCGCGAATCGAGCGAACCGTTTGTCGAACGGGAAGCCGAACGCGGCGTATTCCGCCTGATTCCACCCGGCGCCGAGGCCGAGCACGAACCGGCCGCCGCTGATTTCGTCGATGGTCTCGGCGATCTTGGCGGTTAGCGCGGGGTTACGGAACGACGTCGAGAGCACGAGCGGTCCGAGTTCGACCCGGGAGGTGACGGTTGCCAGCGCCGTGAGGACGGTGAGGCACTCCCATGGCCCGGTGGGTGGCCGACCTGGCGCCGAGTAGAGCAGGTGGTCGCCCATCCAGAGCGAGTCGAACCCGGCATCCTCGGCGAGCGTGGCCATCTCGAGGTACTGGGTCCAGGACGCAACGTACTCCACTTCCGGGAGTTGCAACCCAAAACGGAGCCGTGGTTTCGACATGGTGGAATCCTGACATGCTGGGCGGACGCTCGGTTTCGCTCTCCAGATAGTACAGGGACATGCTGATTCGCGTGAGGCGGGAGCCTGACCGGTTCGGTACTTAGTGTCATCTTGACAATTACTATTGGTGTGCGTGAAAATAGCCTCAAATCTCGACTTAGTGTCATGTTGACAATTACTCCGGGACGCTCATATCATATCGCGAATTCGATGGACCACCGTGGTCCATTCAGCACGATCTGGATCGTGCGAGGAGACATCACCGTATGGTGGTCAACACTGAAACGCCCAACCGAACCATGTGGCCCGCGACCGATACCCCGCCTGCTTTCAAGGCGGACGCCAGGCTCACGCCGTGGCTTGTCGATCCTCAGCTCGATACGGCATCCTGCGTTCCGGAGGAAGGAACCGGAGCGTACGAGCAACTTCGAGCATATGGGGTAGGCCCGCTGAGGCAGCAGAAGATCGACCGCTCGTACTTCAAGATGGACGCGGAGATTCGCCACCGGAAGATTCGCGGCCTTCGCGAGCAACTGGGGAGCCGGCTGACGATTCTTGGTCACCATTACCAGCGCGACGAGGTCATCCAGTTCGCCGATTACCAGGGCGACTCCTACAAGCTCTCGCAGTTGGCCGCCACGCAGACCGAAGCCGAGTTCACCATGTTCTGCGGCGTGCATTTCATGGCTGAAAGCGCGGTGATCCTTGGGCAACCCGGGCAGAGGGTCATTCTCCCAAATCTCGAAGCGGGTTGCTCGATGGCCGACATGGCGAAACCGGAGGACGTCGAGGCTGCCTGGTCGACCCTTAAGGGCCTCGGTATCGACAGGGTCGTGCCGGTCACGTACATGAATTCCGCGGCGACGCTGAAGGCCTTCTGTGGCCGAAACGGCGGGATCGTCTGCACGTCATCGAACGCGGCCCGGGTCTATGACTGGGCGTTCGAGCATGGCGAACGCATCTTCTTCTTCCCGGACGAGCACCTGGGCCGGAATACCGGGGTTCGGAAGGACATTCCCCAGGACCGGTTGGTGGTCTGGGACCCATTCCAGCCACTCGGAGGAAACACCGAGGAACAGCTTCGAAACGCGGTCGTGTTCCTGTGGAAGGGATATTGCTCGGTACACGCCCGGTTCTCGGTCGAGCAGATCGAGCAGGCCCGGAGGGATTATCCGGACGTGAACGTGGTTGTGCATCCTGAGTGCCCACTGCCGGTGGTGCAAGCCTCCGATCTGGATGGCTCGACCGAGTACATCATCAAGGTGGTGCGGGAAGCGCCGTCTGGCACGACATGGGCGATAGGCACGGAAATCAACCTGGTGCGGCGGCTGCAGGCGGAAATGCCGGACAAGAAGATCTTCTGCCTCGATCCGGTGATCTGCCCATGCTCGACGATGTACAGGATTCACCCCGCCTACATGCTTTGGGCGCTCGAACACCTGGTGGAAGGCCGGGTCGTAAACGAGATCACGGTGGATCCCGTGATTGCTTCCGAGGCGCGAGTGGCGCTTGACCGAATGCTGGCGGTGCCATAGATGGACAACAACGGAACGACATTGATCGAAGTCGGGGCCGAGGCCCCGGATTTCACGGTGCTGAACGATGAAGGCGCCGCGTTTCACCTGGCCGACCTTCGTGGGTTCATGCGGGCGATGCTCGTGTTCTACCCCAAGGATTTCACGCCAGGGTGTACGGACCAACTCATCCAGATTCGCAAGAATCTCGAGCACCTGCGCGGAGCGTCGATCGAGCCAATCGGTGTAAATCCGGGCGATGCCGCGAGCCACAAGGCGTTCCGCAAGGAACATGGCCTGACCTTCGACCTGCTGGTTGACGAGAACGCGGACGTCGCCAGGGCGTACGGTGCGCTGAAGCCGGGTGGCGATGGCATCCAACGGTCCGTGGTGGTCGTCGGCAAGGATGGTAAGGTCATCTTCGCCGAGCACGGGGCGCCGCCCTGGCAGCGAATCCTGAGCGTGATGCGACGCACGGATGACACGCCCGCCGATACTCAGTAAGGACCAGCAACTTCTCCCAAGTGACGGAGTCCGGAAAGAGCCAGGGAAGTCACGCGCTCGCCTTCGGCTCGCCGGCCTGCCCCTGAACACGCACGGTCAGCATGAGTCGGGATATCGAGACAGGCGCCGGTGTACGTCGATTCACCCGGATTCCGTATGACACGGGGCCAGCGTCCGATGCTGACCCCGTTCCGCTTTGCCTCGCCGGTTTCCGGGAACCGGTCAGGGTTCCTCGCGGTCAGGTCCATTGAGCCAATAGTGATTCACGCCGAAGAAGGCGCGTATCGTCACCTCGTCCTGGCGGCTGAGCGGCGCCAGCGAATCGAATCGTGGCGCCGCCCGGAGTTCGGAGCGGGTCGAGTCGATTGTGATGCTCCAGCCGCTGGTGTCGGCGATATCGGACGGCACGGCCACCTTTCGGCTTTGAATGCCAAGGAACCCGCCGACATCGAGCAGCACGTACCGGATCGTGACATTGCGCCGGTCCGCCGCGTTGCGGCTGGAGGCATCGTCATCGTGCTCGGGATGATGCTCGAAGAGGACATCGCTGACGGTGCCAAGCGACTCGCCGGTGGGGCTGACGGCCTGGCGGCCGCGCAGGTCGATCGAGTGGTTGCGCCATCCCCCATCGCTGGTGAGACGCCGGAGTGGGGCGATGGCATCGGCGATCACCACCGAGCCACCACCATCCGGTCCGGTAACCAGCAGGCGTGACGCGGTCCGATGGATGGTCGCTTCGGTTCGCGCGAGCCCAACATGAACCGCGTCGAACTGGGAGAACGTCTTATGGGCCAGGCGCAGGGTATCGGCGTCGCCTGACGTCACCGCGATAAGCGGCGAGCCAGCGACAACGCGCGCTTCGACGTACTGGGATTCATCGACACTGAATCCGAATGCCGAAACGGCCCGGCTCAATTGCCGGCTCGAATCGCTGTGCTCCCTGACGTCTCCTGTCGCGAGGTCCTCCGATTGAGGGCCGGCGTCCTTGATGGTGGCGAGCACGGCGCCGATGGGTCCGGCGACAAGGTAGCTGGCGCGGTCTGGGAGGATGAGTGAGGCGAGTCCCTGGAGCCAACTTCCGACCGCGTCAAGCGCGGAGGAAGCGATAACTCGCGAGAGAAGGGTCTCATACTGTACATTCGGATCGGGATCGAGCACTCGTTCGCGAAGGATGACCGAGATGCCCTCGGATGGTTGCTCGCTTTTTCGTAGCGCGGTGAGGGCATGCTCCGAATCGATGATGTCATCGAAGAGGGCTATGATCGTCCTGATTACGACTTCCTTCGAGGCTTCCGCCATGGCTGAACCTCCTCGAATGCCATTGATTGCGCGGCGCCGGCGAAAACTCATGTTTGAGCGGACTCCGGATCATCGCGATTCTGGTTTCGGAGCGGCGTCTTCGAGGAACTTGTCATCCCTCTGCGGATCCGCGCGATCGAACTTTCGGAAGGGGCGAATGGCGATCCGAACTGGGCGGGCGAGAGCGGCGCGATATCCATGCTTCCCAGTTCGACGACCAGACGGTCGTCCCGGCCACGCAACAGGTTGCTGACCAGAACCTGGACCGCGGCTCCAATGGGGATGGCCAGCAATGATCCAAGCGGTCCGGCGAGCGCATTGCCGATCAATACCGCGAGAACCACGGTCAACGGGCTCATACCGACGGCATTCTTCATCACCCGGGGCACCAGGAACGCGCCCTCGACTTGCTGGAGGGCAATGGTGAAGACGACGACCCAGAGCGCTTTTTCCGGAGAGTCGGCCAGTGCGAACAAGGCGGCGGTGCCGCCGCCGATGAATGGGCCAATGAACGGTATGGCTTCCGTGACTCCCGCCCAGACCGCCAACGCGAGCCAGAACCGGAGATCCATCGCCCAGTAGGCCACGCCAGAACAGACGCCGATGATGATCATGAGGACAAGCTGGCCGCGCGTCCAGCCACCGATTCGGAACTCGATTTCATCCCAAATCTCATGGGCGCGAGCACGGTGGCGGAGGCTAAAGAGGCCGAGGATAACGCGCTTGATCGTGGCCTTTTCGGTCATCCAGTAGAACGCGACGATCAGGAGCGACACCAGCGTGAAGAGGATTCCGATGGCGGAGGTGGCGGCGCCCACGGCCTGGTCCTGGCCGATCTCCGGTGAGTTCCGGATGCGGAGATACGTGTTCTGGATGCGCCACAAGGTGGCGTAGCCGGTCTGGCTGATGAGGGCGTTGTCACTGGCCAGCGCGCGCTCGCGAAGCTTGTCGAACATGTCCGGGATGGCGGCGTCCAGAGAAGCGAACTGCTCCACGATCAACGGGACGATCAGGTAGAGGCCGCCGCCAACGATCGCGAGCAGCAGGGCGTAGACGATGAGTATCGCCTGACCCCGCCTGAATCCCGCGCGGCGCAAGCGGAACACGAGGGGCTCGATGGCCGCGGCGAGAATGATGCCGATCATGAGGACGAAGATGATTGACTTGATCTGGATGACGATCCAGGCAAGGGCCAGTACCGCGATCACCGCGAGTGTGTAAAGGATGAGGCGAGTCACGGAGAATTGCGTAGACACGGAAGATCCTGGCGGATTGAAAGTCAAGCACGGAAACACCGCCGGTGGAGGTCGCCGCCGGCAAAGCCGCTTTCAGTTCGCATTCATTCTACCGGGTTGTGTCGATATTGGCTGACCTTGTGGGGAGGATCGTGCAGCATGGTGTCGAAGATGGCGTTCCGGCGCCAGATGGAGGTTTGGCGCGGGATCGAAAGTCCAGGCGTCCTTCGATCCCGCGAGCCCGTGGTCTATGGGCGATTGATATACGCGCCGGCGTCGTCTGGCCCGGTCAGAAGCTCGGACTTGAGGTCCTCGTAGCCTTCGCGGCCCATCAGCGCGTAGGTCGCGTTCTTGCCGGCTTCGACTCCGGGCTGGCCGAACGGATTCACCGTGTACAGCGCGCCAGCCATCACCGTCTGTAGCTGGTAGAGGTAGAAGAACTCGCCGATGATGCCCGCGTCGATCGTCGGGATCGTAATGGTGATGTTCGGTCGCGAGGCGCTGGTCAGCGCCCACGATGTCGCCAGCCGTTCCCGGTCAAGCAGTTGTCCTAGCTCGCCGCCCTCCAGGTACCCGAAGTCCGGGATGTCCTGGGGCGGGGATGGGAGCTGGACCGAGTTCCGGTACTTCTCGACGGCGATCAACTGCACGAGCTTGTCGTTCGGCCCCTCGGTATAGAGCTGGATTTGGGAGTGCTGGTCGATTGCTCCCAGCGCCTTGATCGGGGTCTGGCCGGCGTTGACGACCGATCCATCGACGGACAGCTTCTTGCCGAGGCTTTCGGCCCAAAGCTGGCGGAACCAGTCGGAGAGACCGAACAGGCTGTCCGCGTAGGGCATCGTGACGAGCATCGATTTGCCGTGCTTCTGATCGCTCAGGACGGATAGCGCGGCGAGGAGATAGGCGGGATTCAGGCGAACATCCCCCGACGATGCGCGTTCGCGGAGCGCTCGCGCTCCGGCGAGCATTCCATGGATATCCACGCCAGCCAGGGCGGCGGGCAGGAGTCCGACGGCGCTGAGCACGGTTTGGCGGCCATCGACGCCCGGCGGGACCGGGAAGGTGCGATAGCCTTCCTGGTCGGACATTTGGCGAAGCAGGCCGGACTCGGGATCGGTGGTGGCGACGATCTGCCGGCGTGCCTGTTCCGCGCCGAGGGCGTCGTACATGGCATCGCGGACGACGAGGAAATTCGCGGCGGTTTCGGCGGTCTGACCACTCTTGGAGACAACGTTGACGAGGGTCTTGGAGAGATCGACGGTTTCCAGCGTGGCGCGAACCTTTTCCGGGTCCGGGTTGTCGAGCACGAAGAAGCGGGGGCCGACCCTCTTGTCCGCTGGCAGGAGATTGCGGAACGGATGGGTCAGAGCCTGGATGGTAGCGATGGCTCCAAGCGAGGAACCGCCAATCCCGATCAGGATGAAGTCGGTGAACCGTTCGCGGGCATCGGCCGCGAATTCGGCGATCTCATCGGCGAGCGCGATGTTGTCTGGCAAATCCTGCCAGCGTTGAACCTGGGAGGCGTGTTCGCTGGTGATGCGTTCGTGCTCGGCCTGGACGATAGGGGCGATCGCGTCGAGTTCCGCTTCCGACACGCCATGTTGCTCGCCGACGGCGGCGGCGGTCGCGTTCCGGTAATCGATAACCAAACGCGATGCGGGAGTTTGTGCGGGCACGTATGAGTCCTTTCAGGTCTGGATGCAAGGGTGCCGCGTTGCCAATGAAGCGCGGCGCGTCTCCTGTTGAAAGGATGGTAGCACTCCACCTGAATTGGCAAGGGAACCGCCGCGCGTCCGCGGTGGCGCGGGGTCTGTTGGTATGATTTGGACGCCCACACCGGAGATCAGTTCCGGCATTTGCGGCGACTCGACACTCCAGTCATTCCGATGGCGCGGAGCATTGTCGTATCCAGGAGGAACAGCGGTGGTAACGCGGGAAACGTCCAGGGACACCACAACTTCGGCAAGCGAGGTCGATCGCATCGCGCGGGACCACGTTTGGGCACACTCGCTTCCCTGGGTGGAGATGGCCGAGAGCGATGGCATGCGGGTGTTCGCCGAGGGCAAGGGCTCGAAGCTATGGGACATCCATGGCCGCGAGTATATCGACGGCATTTCGGGGCTGTGGGTCGTGAACGCCGGTCACGGTCGCGCCGAAATCGGCGAGGTGATGGGGGAACAGGCGAAGAAGCTCGCGTATGTATCCTCCGAGGCTTATACGTCCGAGCCGACCGTTCATCTCGCCAGCAAGCTGGCCGAGATCACGCCGGGCGATCTCTCCCGGGTGTATTTCTGTTCGGGCGGCTCGGAAGCGGTGGAAACGGCGATGAAGATCGCCAAGCAGGTGCAGGCGATGCGGGGATTCCCACGCCGGTACAAGATCATCGCCCGCCGGGGTTCGTACCACGGTATGACGCACGGCGCGATGAGCCTGACCGCGATGCGCAACGAAGCGTTCTTCGGGCCGTTCATGTATGGCGTGTCCCACGTTCCTCATCCCAACAAATACCGGTCGGACTTCGGGCTCGAGGGCGAGGAAGCCGACATCATGGCGGCCAGGTACGTCGAGCAGGAGATCGAGAACCAGGGGCCGGAGACCGTCGCGGCGGTGATCGGCGAGCCGATTTCCAGCGCCGCCGGGGTACACGTGCCGTCGGCGACCTACTGGAAGATGCTCCGGGAGATTTGCGACCGCCACGGTGTGCTGCTAATCGCCGACGAGGTCATCAACGGGTTTGGCCGGACCGGCAAGATGTTCGCGACCGAGCATTTCGGGTTCGTGCCGGACATCATGACGATCGCGAAGGGGCTGACGTCGGGCTACGCGCCGATGGCGGCGGCCATCGTTCGCCCGGATGTGTTCGATGTCTTCACGAAGCAGGAGATGATCGGCATGGGCCATCTGCTCACCTTTGGCGGGCACCCGGTCGCGGCGGTGGCGGCCCTGAAGAACCTCGAGATCTTCGAGGATGAGAACCTCGTTCAGCAGGGCGACGACAGGGGCGTCTACCTGCGGGAGCGGATGACTGAGCTGCTCAGTCACCCAATCTGCGCCGAGGTTCGTGGCCTGGGCATGCTGAACGCGATCCAGATCTCGCCGGACAAAGCGACCAAGGCGAAGTGGGAGAAGACGTCCAAGCTGCCGAAGTGGCTCTCCGACCGGCTGCGCGAGCGCGGCTTCCTGACGCGCGTGACTGGCGAGGTCATCCACTTCGCGCCGCCGCTGGTGGTGACGAAGGACGAGATCGACACGATGATCACGATCACCGACGAATGCGTCACCGAGGCGGAGGACAAGTTCGCCGCGGAGATTACCGCATAGCGATCGCAGGCGCCCAACACGACAGCCCTGCCCGGAACATTCGTCCAGGCAGGGCTGTTGCCGTTCAACGCGACTGGAACCTCAAACCCGCTTCGCGGTCCGTGACACCCTGCATTCCTGCCGGTTTTGGGAAACGAGCCAAATGATCCGGTGGACGAAATTCCGTGCTCAGCGCCCCTTGCGAGCGTTGAAACAGTCACGGCAGTAGACGGGCCGGTCGCCGCGCGGGACAAATGGCACCTGCGTCTCCGATCCGCACTGGGCGCAGACGGTGTTGTACATCTGGCGGGGGACGTTTGAACGGCCGTGATTGCGATCCCGGCGCGGCCCGTTCCGTGTCGTCGCGGGATCGGTGGAGACGAACAGGTGGCTTCCGGATTGCTCGTACATGGCGATGAGGTCGGCGTTGCGGGCCGTGCGGGCTCTGACCCGGCAATCGGGACAGGTCGTTGGGTCCTCGAGGTTTCGTGAGCGCCGGTATTGCCGTTCGGCGGCGGGCACGAGGAATGCGGAGCCGCAGGTTGCGCAGGTGGGTTCGATGGCCGCTTCGCTTGTCACGGGAAATTCCACTCCATGGAGACACGAGATCATTCCAGCAATGGTACCCCACCGCATGGCGGACCCTACGCTGGCGTGGATGCGTCGTACAGGCGCTGGATGAGGTCTTCGATGTCTGGTTCCTCGATGCTCAGGTCGCGAATGGTTCCATACCGGCCCATGATCGCCATGACTTCGGGCGCGCTTTGCCTGTGGCGATCGAACGCCACCCGGATGCGCGGGCCGTTGTGACTCACGAGCGACACCGGCGCGGACTCGCGGATTTGGTCGATATCGGGCGACTCGTCGAAGTCGATCGTCAACTGCCTGGATGTGGCGTGCTCGGCGCGGAGCCGCTCGATGCTCCCGTCATGCACGATGTGGCCCTGGTCGATCACGATGATCCGGCTGCACAACCGTTCGATGTCCGCCAGGTCGTGAGTCGTCAACAGGATCGTGACGCCGGTTTGCGCGTTGAGTTCGGCGAGGAAATCCCGGATGCGGGTCTTGGCGACCAGGTCCAGGCCAATCGTCGGCTCGTCAAGGTAGAGGATCGGAGGTTCATGGAGCAGCGCGGCCGCCAGATCGCCGCGCATGCGTTGACCGAGCGAAAGCTGCCGTACTGGCGTGTCCAGGAATGGGCCGAGATCGAGCAGTTCCTTCGCCATCGCATAGTTGTGTTCGAACCGATTGGCGGGGACCTGGTAGATGAAGCGGAGGAGTTCGAGCGATTCAGAGAGCGGCAGGTCCCACCAAAGCTGCGTCCGCTGGCCGAATACCACGCCGATATTGGAGGCGAGCTGGCGGCGCTGTCGCCAGGGCACCAGCCCGGCAACCGTCGCATCGCCGCTGGTGGGCACCAGAATGCCGGTCAGCATCTTGATGGTGGTGGATTTTCCGGCGCCATTCGGGCCTATGTATCCGAGAATCTCGCCGCGAGGCACGTCGAATGAAATGTTCGAGACGGCGTCCACGCGCGTGCCGCTCCGGTCGACGAGACCGCGCATCGCTCCGAGCATGCCCCGGCGGTGGGTGCGTCGCCAGAAGGACTTGGCGAGGTCTCGCGCGCTGATGATCGGTTCTTCCATGTGGTCTCCTGGCTAACTTCCGGTGGAGCGATAGTGGCGAATGGCGATGGCCCAACCCAGGCCGACAACCAGGCAGAAACCGGCGGTGGCGACGGGAGCGATGAACGGCGCGAAGGCTGGCAGGCCCAGTTGATCGGGCTTGTCCAGGAAGTACAGCGAGGGGTAGTAGGTCAGGAACCCGATCGGGATCAGGATGAGGAAGATGAATCGGAGGCCGCGCTGGAAGATGTGCAGCGGGTATTGCCCGAGGTCGGAGCCGCCATAGGTGAGGGCGTTGACCGCCTCGATGGAATTGACGGTCCAGAAGCTGATGATCGCTTCTATCGTAAACACCGCCGAGAATAGCGCGCAGCCAGCGAGAATGACCACCGCCAGGTACGCCAGCTTGGGGAGTGTCCAGGTTGTGTCGACCGCCGCGATGCCGATGCCGAGCAGGAGGACGCCTTGCGCGAGGTGTCCAAAGTGCCGGAGCGAGACTTCGTTGACGGTTGACTGGACATACGCGGACATTGGGCGCACCAGGGTGCGGTCGAAGTTTCCGTCGCGAATCAGGTCCGGCACGGTCTGGATGCCATTCGACACCGTATCGCCCAGCGCGAACATGACCATTGACAGGCCATGGAGGAATACGACTTCCTGGAGATTCCAGCCGCCAAGGTTGTCGAAGTGCTGGAAGAGCGCCCAGAGCACGATGACCTCGGCGAAGTTGACGATGAAGTTGCCGAAGATCTGCATGAAGAACGAGGATCGGTACTGCATCTGGCCGCGCAGCCTGAGCGCGGCGATCCGCATCGCGACGCGAATGTCCTGTATCAAATGACTGGCTTCAACCACCCTGCACCACCAGTTGACGTTCGCCAAGACCGAGCACATAGCGACAGGCGACGATCAGGATCGCGATCCAGAGAAGCTGCAGCCCGAGTCCCTGCCAGATGGGGACCTGACCGAGATAGATCTCGTTCGGCGTCATGATCACGGCGCGGAATGGCAACACGGCGGCGGCATCGCGAATGGGGCCGGGCAGAAACGCCAGGGGCGCCAGCATGCCGGACAGAAGGTTGATGGCCGCCGCGAAGACAGCGGCCAGCCCCCGGTAGTCCATCACCCAGAATCCGGCCAGGTTGACGATGAATCTCAGGCAAAAGCTCACCGTGACCGCGAGCAGGACGGATGCCATGAATGCCGCGAATGTTTTCCAGCTTCCCGGCATGAGGACATCGAAGAAGACCATTCCAACCAGAAATGTGGGTAGCCCCCGGAGCAGGACGTGGGCCAGCGCGCGACCGAGGTCCCGCGAGAGCCAGTAGCTGAAGTAGTCGTATGGTTTGAGCAACTCGGTGGCGATGGCTCCCGATTGAATGTTCCGCGTGATCTCCCACCATCCCCACAGGTAGACCGTCATCAACAATGACTGGTTGATCCAGACGAGGGTGATGGTCTGGTCTTGTGTCCAGCCTTCGACGCTGGTGGAGCCTCCGCTGGCCTGGGACTGGTACAACGCCAGGAAAACGCTGGCGATCATGACGCCGAACACGCTGTTGGTGAAGATACCCGCGACCGCGGCGGCGCGATAGGCGAATTGCTGCTGAAAGGAACGGCGAGCCAGTTCGAGATAGAGCCGCATACGCCTTCTCCTTGAGTGTGCCTCGCGCCGGAAAACTCTGCCGGGCGCACGCCAACCGCCCCGGGCAACGATGCGCCGGGGTTGACTCGTTCTTTGGCGTCACCAGCGGGCGACGCGATCCGCCAGGCTGTTCTTGCCGGGCGGGGCAGGCATAATACACCAGTTAGTTGCACGGAACCAGCCGCGGAGCCGCGGCCGTAGCCAAAGGACGAACCATGGTCGAAACGTCATCTACAGCAATCCCCACTCGCGAACAAATCGCGGTCGAAGATACGTGGGATCTCTCAACCATTTTCCCCAACGACGAGGCGTGGGACGGTGAGTTCGAGACCGTGCGGCCGGCGATCGAGCGGGCCGCCTCCTTCAGGGGGCGGTTGGGCGAGGGCGTTCCGGTGGTGAAGGACGCGATCGATGCCGTGTTCGCGCTTCAGTTGAGCATCAACCGGCTGGCGGTCTACGCCTCCCTTCGCAAGGATGAGAACACGAGCGATACGGAAGCGCTATCGCGCTATGAGCGGGCAATCTTCGCCTCCATCCAGGCGGGCGAGGCGCTGGCGTTCCTGGAGCCTGAACTGCTTGGCCTTTCCGCGGAGAAGCTGGGGTCGTATGCGTCGGCGGAGGAACTCTCCTCCTATGCCTTCATGCTGCACGACCTGGAGCGCCGGCGGCCGCACGTGCGTTCGGAGGAGGTCGAGGAAGTCCTGGCCCAGCTCGCGGACGTGAGCCGGGCATCGTCCGACGCGTTTGGCGCGCTGGACAACGCCGACATCACGTTCGGCGAGATCGAGGACGAAGACGGTGAAATCATTTCGCTGTCGAAGGCCCGGTACGGCAAGCTGATCGAAAGCCAGGATCGCGACGTGCGCCAGCGTGCGTTCAAGGCCATGGCCGCGCCGTACCGGGCCCATGCGAACACGTTGGCTTCGCTCCATGGATCATCGGTGAGAAAGGACGTGGCGGCGGCGCGGGTGCGCGGTCATGAGTCCGCGCTGGAAGAGGCGTTGTTTGGCGACAACCTGCCTGTACAGGTCTACCATGGCCTGATCGACGTGGTGCGCGAGCATGCGCCATTGATGGAGCGATCGCTCGCGCTCAGGAAGCGCGCGCTCGGCGTCGATCCGCTGGAACGGTTCGACCTCCGCGTCCCGTTGTCGAAAGCGTCGCGCAAGGTCTACGGCTACCGCGAGGCGGTCGATGTCGTCCTGGAGGGCGTGGGCGCGCTCGGCGAGCGGTATGTGAACGACCTGCGAGTGGGTTTCAATTCTCGTTGGGTCGATGTTCACGAGACCCAGAACAAGCGCTCGGGCGCGTATTCGTGGGGTGTCTATGGCTCCCCGCCCGTTATGCTGATGAACTGGAACGGGACGATCTCCGACGTGTATACGCTTGCCCATGAAGCGGGTCACGCGATGCACACGTTTTATGCGAACGACGCGCAGGAGTTCCACAACGCCGGCTACCCAATCTTCCTCGCCGAGATCGCATCGACGGTCAACGAGGTGCTGCTTACCTGGCGCCTGCTGGATAGCGACGAGGGGGCGGATCCCCAGTCTCGATTCTCGCTGCTCAACCGGTTCGTCGAGGGGTTCGAAGGGACGATCATCAACCAGACGATGTACGCGGATTTCGAGTTGAGGACACATGCCGCCGCGGAGGAGGGGCGGCCACTCACCCGCGAGTTCCTGACCGAGCAATTCGGCGGCGTGCAGGCGACATACTCGCCTGGCGTGGTGGTGAATGAGGAAAGCGCCATCCACTGGGCCAGGGTTCCGCACTTTTACCGGGCGTTCTACGTCTTCAAGTACGCCACCGGGCTCGCGGCCGCGATCGGCATCGCTCGCGCGGTTCGGGATGAGGGAGAACCAGCCCGGAAACGATATCTGGACATGCTGGCGGCGGGCGGCTCGGACTACCCGCTCACCCTGCTCCAGAACGCGGGCGTCGACCTTTCGACGCCCGGCCCGATCCGCGTAGCGTTTGACGAGTATGAACTTGCCCTGGCGGAGATGGAGCGATTGGCGGACGAAGGCGTATTGGAAGCCGGCGATCGCTAATCGTGGGTATCGCGAGTCATGCGGACAGGATTGGCGAGGACGTGATCACGAATCCATTGGCGGCAACCCGTATCCGGTCGTTCCGGGAGACGGTATTCGCGGAAATGAGCGCGCTTTCGGCGCGACATGGCGCGATCAATCTGGGGCAAGGGTTCCCGGATTTCCCCGGACCAGCGTTCGTCAAGGACGCCGCCCGGCGGGCGATCGAGGCCGACCTTAACCAGTACGCCCATCCACATGGCGTCGAGCCCCTCCGGGCCGTGATCGCACAGGACTGGCTGACACGATTCGGACGGGAAGTCGATCCCGTCCGGCAGGTGACGGTGACATCTGGGGCCACCGAGGCGATCTTCGACATCATCATGGCGCTCCTCGAACCAGGAGACGAGTTGATCGCCTTCGAGCCGTTCTATGATTCCTATCCCGCTGGGGTGGCGATGGCTGGCGGCGTCATGCGCGTGGTTCGGCTTGAACCTCCGGACTGGACGTTCTCGGAGGAGGTGTTGCGGGCGGCCATCACCGGACGGACAAAGATGATCCTGCTCAACACGCCGCACAACCCCACTGGGAAGGTATTCAGCGAGCAGGAATTGCGGTTGATAGCGGACATCGCGATCGAACACGACCTTGTGGTGGTGACCGATGAGGTCTACGATCGGATCGTTTTCGACGAAACACGACATATTCCGATGGCCATGATGCCGGGCATGTGGTCAAGGACGCTGACGATCAATTCCGCTGGCAAGACGTTCTCGCTCACTGGATGGAAGATCGGCTACGCGGTCGGTCCCGAGCAATTGATCGAGCCGCTCCGGGCGGTACATCAGTTCGTGACCTTCGCCACCGCGACTCCGTTCCAGTTCGCCATCGCCGAAGCGATGAACGAGGCGTCCAGGAATGGCTACTACGATGACCTGGCATCCGCCTACCGGGATCGACGCGATGTGCTGACGGAGGCGCTTGAGGGAGGAGGGCTGCCGGTGTTGCATACCCAGGGCAGCTACTTCCTGATGGCGTCGTTCGACCACCTGGAGTTCGCGAGTGACATTGAGTTCAGCAGGTGGCTGATCACGGAGGTGGGAGTGACGCCGATTCCGCCTTCGGCGTTCTACCTGAAGCCGGAGCAATCCCCGAGACTGGTGCGATTCTGTTTCGCGAAGCATCTGGAGACCCTCGAAGCGGCGGGCCAACGGTTGGCGGTCCTGGCCAGTCCGGGAGACACGTGAGGAGCGAAGTAGGCAATGTGGCACAGCATCCCACGCGCTTGAAATGCCCCGCGCTATTTAATCGGTTTCTTGCCGTGTCGATGCGTCTAGGCGCGCGAAAAGACCTGCCTTCGGCGCACGGATGCGCGATACTCGACAAACTTGGATGTGTCCCGCACCGATAGTCCGATGCGCCTCCAGGTGGAGCAGGGTCATCCTGGCGGCGAACGAGTCGAATTGGCTGAACGAAGCCGAGCATTGTGGAGAATGATTGTGACGAGTTCCGTGGAGCGGATGGAAGCAGCCGGAGTCATTGCGATCGTCCGGCTCGATGACTACTCGAACGCGGTCGCGCTGGTGGGCGCGTTGCTGGCTGGCGGGATCGACGTGGTCGAGTTCACCTACACCAACCCCGAGGCCGGGGCCGCCATCGCGGCGGTGAAGGCGGCGCATGGTGATGCCGTGTTGGCGGGCGCGGGCACGGTGCTGGACCCGGAAACATGCCGGGCGGCGATCCTGCAGGGAGCCGACCTGATCGTGACCCCGACGGTGAATGTCGAGGTGATCCGGATGTGCCAGCGGTACAGTATCCCAACGGTGATCGGCGCGTTCACGCCAACCGAGATCCTGACCGCGTGGGAGGCTGGGGCGACCTTCGTCAAGGTCTTTCCCGCGAGCGTGGTGGGGCCACGATACCTCAAGGACGTTCGCGGGCCGTTGCCGCAAGTACGGCTGATCCCGACGGGCGGCGTCAGCGCCGAGAACGCGGGAGCATTCATCCAGGCTGGAGCCCGGGCGGTGGCCCTGGGCAGCAACCTGGTCGACGCGGTGTCGGTGGCCAACAAGGACTGGGCGACGATAACCGCGCGCTCGCGGACCGCGATCGACGCGGTCAGGCAGGCGCGAAGCTGACGAACCGGGAGCAACGCGGTTGATGCGAGTGGAGTCGTTGACGCGCGCATTACACTAGCGATATCGGAGTTACTGGCAGGCCAGTCACCGGTTGATGGGCCGCACACGTGACCAGACGGTGAACCATGACCGAGCAACACATTCGATTGCCCTTACTCAAGAGACTCGCCGAGCAGGCGATGTCCGACCAGGCCTTTCGTGACATCGCGAAGGTGGACCTTGACGATGCTCTCTCCAGGTACGGCTACGACCTGAACGACGAGGAGCAGGCATTGGTCCGCAGGTTCCGGGATGCGCTGGCGGAGGCCGGGGTCGATCTCGCCCTGGCATCGGAACTCAGCCTCGACCTCGACGATGACCTGAGCATGGAGGATGTTGTTCGCCTGGAATCGGCCCTAAGGGCGGTGTCCGGCGGCTGACGATCGGCTGCCCTGGAGATGCTTGATCGGGACCCATCGCCATTGGCGATGGGTCCCGATGTTCTATGACGTTGCCTCTGGCGCGGTGATTTCGCCTCGCCGGATGGCGTCGCGAATCAGGTAGTACGGCTGGTACCGGTCGTAAAGCGTGATGAGCAGTGTAACGAGCAGGAGGAAGAAGAGCGTTGGAGTCAGGTTAATGTCTGAGCCCGAGTCGCGAATGATCAGCCATGCCGCCAGGGCCAGGCCAGCATTCACGAGGCTCATTCCCACAAACTCGCCAACGGCCGATTGCCAGCCGATGCCCCGGCGAGCCAGGAATTCGCTGGCGACCGTGTTGAGGACGATCAGGATGGAAACCGCCACCACGAGTTGGAGCGTCGTCGTCTGGAGTCCGGGCAGGATCTGCGAGAAGATGGTGCAAATGAGCGACACCAGGATGACCTTTTCGAGAAGCACAAGGTCGAATACGCGCCGTGACTTGTAGGTTTGCTGGAACCGCGTGTAAAGCTCTTCGCCAAAGGGGTCCTCGACCAGGAAGCGGATGCCGTGGTCGGCTGGTGGAAGGCGGCGCGTGACGACCCAGTACGTCACAACGACCAGGGCAACTATGGCCACGGCGATGATCGGGATCAGCACCGGGTGGGCGTTCAGCTCGTCGGTCACGTCCAGTTGGGCGATGTGAATCCAGTACTCCTGCGGGACCTTGATGAAGACCCAGATCGCGGCGCCTGCACCGAGGACCACCACGGGAGCCATCCGGCTCGGCCGCCAGCGAAGGCGGACAGTTTCGTAGAAGATGAAAAAGTACTCGAAGGTGTTGGGAAAGAAGAGGAGCATCGCGCGGAGGTGGGTTGCCTCGAAGAGCACGACTCCGACCAGCCGGAAGTAGTAGAGAAACCGGCTGAGTTGGAACGCGAACAGGTTTTCCCAGTTCCGGAACGTGGCCAGGTAGGCGATGGCCAAATAGTAGATGTCGAGCGCCTTGTCATACGACTGGTAGTTGGTCAGGTCCAGGTCGGTGAACGTCTGGAAGACAGTCTGGTCGACCCCATCGATGATCAGGGCGGTGATGATGACGGGGAGTGGGAATCGAGGGATCCAGAGTGGGACCAGGAACCGGAGCGCGACCACGAAGCCAAAAATCAGGAGATCGGTGGTGTCGTTCATAAGGAGTCCTCATTGCGCGGCGGCGAGCCGCGGCCAACATCCGAAAACCGCATAGATCAATGGGTCCCAAACAGGCGGTCGCCCGCGTCTCCAAGGCCAGGGCGAATGTACCGGTTGATGTCGAGTTCGCGATCCAGGGTGGCGACATACATGTTCACGTCGGGATGATGGCGGTAGACATTCTGCGCCCCTTCCGGCGCCGCGATAATGCCAACAAACTTGATCCAGCTCGCCCCCCATTCCTTGAGCACGGAAATCGCGTCCACGGCCGAGCCTCCGGTCGCCAGCATCGGGTCGAGAACGATGACGAGATCGTCGGGACAGACGGGTTGAAGCTTGTTGTAATAGCTCACCGGCTTGTGGGTTTCCTCGTCTCGGTACATGCCGAGGTGCCACACGCGGGCCCGAGGAAGGATATCGGCTGAAGCCTCCACCATGCCAAGTCCGGCACGAAGGATCGGCACGAGCCCGATCTCGATGCTGACCTTGTGACCAGACGTGGGCTCCAGCGGGGTGCTGTAGTGAAACCGTGTGGTTGGCAGGTCGGATGTCGCTTCGTAGATGAGCAGGGTCGTGAGTTCGCGGCATAGCTCGCGAAAAGTCTTGGTATCCGTGGCCTCGTTGGAGAGCCATGCCTGTTTGTGACGAACGAGTGGATGTTGGCTCACCTTGAGCGTGGGGATTTCCGGCCTGGATCGCTGGCTCATCAGGGGACTCCGCGGTAGCTAATTGCCGAGATAGCCAAGTTCCCGGAGAAGTCCGAAGCCTTCTTCGGTCGCTCCATCCGGAACATACTCAAGACTCACCCAACCGGAGTATCCGGAATCGTCGATCGCCTTGAACAAGCGGACCCAGTCAATCTCCCCGGTTCCGGGCTGGTGGCGGCCTGGAACATCGGCGATCTGGATATGGCTGATGCCTGAACCACTCGCTTCGATGTACGCGAAGGGGTCTTCATCCATCCGGATCGCATGATACACGTCGTATTGAAGGCCGACATTGGGACTTTCAACCCGTGCGATGATATCCAGCGCGTGCTGGGTGGTGGGCAGGGCGAAGCCTGGCACATCGTGCGGGTTCACCGGTTCGAGCGTGAGCTTGACTCCCACTTCGGCGAGGGCGCCGGCGGCCAGTTCGACATTCTCCACCAGTACGTCGACAGCATCCGGATCGCTGGGTAGCTTTCCCGCCAGGCAGTTGATATGCGGAGGTGATAGAACTTCCGCGTAATGCACGGCCTGCTTGAGGCCCGCGGCGAACTCCTCGCGGCGGGCCGGCTGGGCGGCGATTCCTCGATCGCCAGCGTTCCAGTCGCCGGCCGGAAGGTTGAAAAGCACCAGATCGAGCTTGTTGCGTTGAACGGCTTCGAGCACCGTTTCCGGCTCCTCCACGTACGGGAACAGGAACTCGACGCCGGTGAAACCCGCGGCGGCGGCTCGATCGAAGCGTTCAAGCGGCGGATACTCATTGAAGAGCATGGTGAGGTTGGCGGCGATCCTTGGCATGTACAGGCATGTCCTTTTGCGTGGCGATGGGCATGACTCCCGAGATGTGGCTGTATTGTGCCAGAGTTCCCGCGATATGGGAGCCGGATCGCGAACCAGATTGGTGGTGGGCACGTGTTGTCGTTGGTGGGTGTCCGAAAACAGTTCGGCGAGACGGTAGCCGTGGACGATGTCTCGCTTCAGGTGGCGGCCGGCGAGATCGTCGGCCTGGTTGGAGAGAATGGCGCCGGGAAATCGACCATGCTCTCCATACTCGCGGGGTATCTACGACCAGACGCCGGGAGGATTGAGATCGCCGGCAATCCGGTGACGTTTCGCTCTCCAGCGGATGCGATTCGGGCCGGTATCGGTCTGGTCCATCAGCATCTTTCGCTTGTGCTCACATTCACGGTCCGGGAGCAGTTGCGCCTGGCGGGATGGACACAGGAGGAGCTACCCGCGATCGTGGCATCCTTGAATCCCGAGAGCGTGATCGAATCGCTGTCGTTGGGTGAACGCCAGCGAATTGAGATCGCCAAGGCGCTCGTTCCGGGTCCGAGCCTGCTGTTGCTGGACGAACCGACCACCATCCTGGCGCCCGGGGAGGTCCACGGATTGTTCGCGACGCTCCGGGACCTTCGGGCGGGGGGAACCTCCGTGGTGATCGTGACGCACAAGCTTTCCGAAGTGATGGACATCGCGGACCGGATCGTAGTCATGGCTCAGGGTCGGGCGCGGGGAAAGTTCCAGCGGGACTCCAGCGGATCCTGGGCTGAAGACGACGGCGCCGCGATGCTGACCGCGATGTTTGGGCGGTTCAAGGAGTCAGTTCAGGAATCATCCTTGGGGGCACATCGTCGCGCGAACGATTCAGGGGCGAGACCGCTGCTGATGCTGGCCAGCCTCACATCGGTGGACGATGCCGGTGGGCAGCCGGTGAGGGACGTGAACCTCACGCTGGAGGAGGGCAGGATCCACGCGATCGCCGGGATCGATGGCAGCGGTCAGCGCGAGCTGGCGAGGATCATTGCTGGGTATCGGGCAGCGACCGGGTCCATCCACCTGGCAGGAAGTGACATAAGCGATGCTTCGGCAATGGAACGGGCGGAGTTGGGTATGCGATTGCTCGTTGACGACCGGCTGGGAGAAGGCGCGATTGGAAGCTTCACCATCGCCGAAAACCTTGTGTTGAAACGGCCGCGGCCAAGCTTCGCCCGATCGTGGGGGGTCATGCGCTGGGACAGAATCCGCGCCCATGCCCGGGCTGCCATTTCGCGTTGGGATGTCAACCCCGCGGACGCCGATGCCCGGTATGCCACCCTGTCTGGCGGCAACATGCAACGCGTGCTCGCGGCGAGGGAGCTGTCGGGCGCGACGAGGGTGCTGATCGCGCTCAATCCGGTACAGGGGCTGGACGCGCGAACCGCCGCCATGCTCTGGGATCGCCTGCGGACATTCCTGGATGAAGGCGGAGCCGTGCTGGTCTTTACCACCGATTTGGACGAAGCGTTCGATCAGGGAGATGTTGTCGCCGTCATCGCGCGGGGTAGGGTGAGTCCGTTTCTCCCCGCGGGCGAGGCCGATCGACGGCGGTACGCAGGCATGATGGTGAACGGCTGGTGAGCACCACGATCAGGATGAAGCAGGGCAGGCACGCGAGGACGTTGCCTCTACCGGGCCCGCTGGAAGGGGTACTCGAAGCGCTCCTGGCGGTGGGCCTGGCGACGGCCATCGCCAGCGTCATACTGCTGGCGACTGGTCACGATCCAGTGGCGGCCTGGAGCGAATTGATCCATCGGGCGTTGCTACGGCCATCCGGGTTGCAGGAAGTGGTTGTCCGGGCCACGCCGCTCCTGATCGTGGGCGTGGCGGTGTTGCTGGCGGCCAGGGCGGGATTGTGGAACATCGGCGTGGACGGCCAGGTGCTCGTGGCGGCGTTGGCGGCGGCCTGGGCAGGGCACGTGCTGGTCGACACGTCGCGGGCGGTCCTGTGGATGGGCGCGCTGGTGGCGGCGATGGCCGCCGGCGCCGCGTGGACAGTGGCGCCGGCCATCGTTCGCGCCCGGTGGGGCGTCAACGAGATCGTCACTACGATCATGTTCAACTATGTGGCGATTTCGCTCACCGCATGGCTGGTGAAGGGACCCCTGCGGGATGAATCATTCGTGGCCGCCCAGACGCCGCTCATTCCCAGGGAATTGCGATTCGTCGATATTGGCTCAACCCGAGTCCACGTTGGCATCGTGCTGGCGCTGGCGATCTGGTGCGCATTCACCTTGTGGCTTGGCAGGACCGAAGCTGGTTTCGACCTGCGGGCAACCGGCGAAAACTTGGCCGCGGCGAATCACGCGATGATCCGCGTTGGCTTGATCTTGACCTTCGCCCTGATCGCCAGCGGCGCGTTGGCTGGGCTGGCGGGCGGAAACGACGTGCTGGCGACCAAGGGCGCGTTTCAGGCCGAGTGGAATCCATCGTATGGGCTCACGGCCTTCGCGCTGGTGTTCCTGGCGCGACGGAACGCGATCGGACTTCTCCCCGCGGCGCTCTTCCTTGGCGTCCTTTCCTATGGAGCGGACGTGATGCCACGCGCGGCGGATGTTCCTTCCGCGTTCTTCGATCTCTATGAGGGCATCCTGCTCATCGTGCTGGCCGTGTTCCATTGGCGGCCATGGACTCGCCTGGGAGCGACGAGGTGAACGTCGAGGCGGTGCTCACCGCCCTTGTCGCGGCCGCGATCCTCAGTTCCACGCCGGTCATGCTGGCCGCCGTGGGAGAAGCGGTCAGCGAGAAGGCTGGCCTGCTGAATCTCGGCATCGAAGGCGTCATGCTGGTCGGCGCCCTGGCGGGGTTCTGGATCGCGCTGGAATCCGGCTCCATTGGGCTGGGTCTGGTTGGTGGCATGGTCGCCGGTATCGTGCTCGGCCTGGGGTTCGGTTGGCTGGCCACGTTCGGTGGAACGGACCAGGTTGTCCTTGGGCTTGGGCTCACGCTCGCGGGAACAGGCGGGACCGCATTCATGTTTCGCGAACTCCACGGGTCGAACCAACCATTGCTGGGCGCGGGAATGGGGCGTCCGCTCGATGGCCTTCTCGACTGGGCGCCGGTGATCGGACCCGCGATCGGGCAACAGCGCTGGTTCGTGTTCGTGGCCTGGGGTACGGCGTTTGGCGCCCACTGGTTGCTAACGCGGACCCAATTGGGACTCCAGATCAGGGCCGCCGGCGAATCACCGCTTGGCCTGGAGTCGGTGGGTGGCGGCGTGGGCCGGGTGAGAGTCGTTGCCGCTACCCTGGCTGGCGCGCTGAGCGGGTTGGGGGGAGCGACGCTGTCGACCGTGGAACTCGGGTTTTTCATTCCTGGGGTAACGATGGGAGCCGGGTTCCTGGCGGTTGCACTGGCGATGCTCGGCCAACGCGAGCCGCTCAAGGTGGCGATGGCCGCGCTTGGGTTTGGATTGTTGATGGGGCTCGATACCGGGCTGCAGATAGCTGGGGTGGATGTTCGGCCCGAGTTCCTGCGGATGGCGCCGTATCTCGGTGTGGTGGTTGCCCTGCTCATCACCGGACGAAACAGCGGGGCTCCACGGGCGTTGGGGCAACCATACATGGGCTTGCGGTCGAGGCGGTAGGCAATTTGCCCGATTCCCCGTAGGATTGCATGTGATTGACGCCACTGGGTGTGGCGGATCGGC
>CAZUPA010000017.1:0-4619 GCA_964622205.1 uncultured Sphaerobacteraceae bacterium | reverse complement strand
GACCTGGCGGACGATGGCGCCGACCTGATCATTTGCCACGCGTCCGGGTATCAGACCGTCTGCCCCGAGTTCGCCCAGGAGACCGGAGTCCCGGTGGTCGTCATCGAGAATCCAGGCGCGGTCGAACCTGGCCTGATCGCCGATATCGAAACCCAGGCGCAGGAGCCGTCGTTTCTGGCGGGCGTGGTGGCTGGTCTGGAGACCAGGTCGAACACCGTGGCCATCGTGGTCAGTGGCGAACCACCGACCTGGAATTACATGACGGTTGGATTCGCCGAGGGCCTTCATTCGGTGAACCCGGGCGCGACGGTGCTGTACCAGGTGATTGGCGAGGCCGCCTACGACGATGCGCCAAACGCGAAGCGGGTCACGGAATCCGTGATCGCCGCTGGCGCCGACATCGTGTTCGGGATGGGCGATGGGGCATCGTTCGGCATGATCCAGGCGATCAACGAACACAACCAGGGCGTGGAAGCATCGGATCAGGTCCGCTTCATCGATGTCATAGGCGACAAATCGGGAACCGATGCCGGCCAGCACCTCCTCACCTCCGTGCTGTTTGACTACCAGAGCGCCTACGTCACGCTCATCAACCAGCTTCGAGACGGGTCGTTCGGCGAGGTGTACACCATGAAACTGGAGAATCAAGGGGTCCGCTTGCTGGACATCGCCGGGACCACCGCCCCTGAGACCGCGACCAGGGTCGAGGAAGCGCGCGACGCGATCATCGCCGGAGATATCGAGGTGTCGGCGATTGGCGACGCCGACGGGGTGCATGCGCGCCTGGACGAGTTGTTTCCCCGGTAGCGCCGATTGACGAAGGTAAGGAATCCAATGACAATCTGGCCGCGATTCACGCTTGCATCAGGTCCTGTCGATGTCTCGGCCGAAACGCTCCGGGCGATGCAGCGACCAGTGCTCTACCATTACGACCCCGCGTTCCTGGAGACCTTCGCTCGAACGGTCGATCTCCTCAAGCAGGTGTTTCGAACGGGGTACGATGTCGTAATCATGCAGGCCGAAGCGATTCTTGGGCTTGAAGCAGCCGTTGCGTCGCTCGTCTCGCCTGGCGACAAGGTGCTGAACCTGGTCTCGGGCGTGTTTGGCAAGGGCATGGAGGGCTTCATCCGCGCGTATGGCGGCGATCCCGTTGAACTGGCGGTTCCCTACAACGCGGCCATCGACCCGGAGGATGTGCGGCGAGTGCTTTCCACGGTCCCTGGCATCAGGTTCCTGACCGTGGTGCATTCGGAGACGCCGTCGGGCACGGTCAACCCCGTTCGCGATATCTGCCAAATCGCCCGCGAATTCGGGGTCATCACGATCGTGGACACCGTCTCCGGGTTGGCGAGCGAAATGCTCAGCCCGGAGGAGTGGGGCATGGACGTGGCGGTGGCGGGGCCGCAGAAATGTTTGTCCGGGACGCCGGGTCTTTCGCTGATATCGGTCAGCCCCTCGGCGTGGAATGCGATGGAGCAGCGCGAAAAGCCTCTCCGGGGCTCGTTCCTGTCACTTCTGGACTGGAAGACGACCTGGATCGAGACGGGAAGATTTCCGTATACGCCATCCGTTACCGAGGTGTACGCGCTCGAATCCGTGCTGGAGCAGGCGTTGCGGGACGGCATGGAGGCGGTTGTCGGGCGTCATCAGGCGATCGCGCGGGCAACCCGGGCGGGTGTGGCCGCGATGGGGCTCGGCCTGTGGGCCGAATCGGACGCGATCGCAACGGCCTGCTGCACCGCTGTCAGGGTACCGGATGGCATCTCGGCCGGCGACATCGTCTCGACGCTGCGTTCGAGATACGGCGTCATGATCTCCGGCGGGTATGGGGAGCTGACCGGAAAACTGTTCCGGTTGGGTCACATGGGGCTCTCGGCGCATCCGACGCTGGCGATTGCCCAGCTTGGACTACTGGAGTTGACATTGACCGGGCTTGGCATGAGACCTCCGCGTGGCGCTGGTGTGGCCGCGGCGCTCGACGCGCTTGCTTGCTGGGACGATTCAACGCATGCGTACCCGTCGTAGCGCGACACCGTTGGTAGGTTCGCTACGACACGTTGTCAGTGGAGTCCGCCTGTAAAAATCGCCAAACCTCGAAGGCCAGGATCGCGATGGTCACGACCGATGACAACACGCACCACTGGCAGACCGCCTCAAGCACCCAGATCTCCACGTACGTGAGGTATGCGTAGTAGAGGACGCCCGTGAGCGTGAGGAAGATGATCGCGGCGCCAGCGGCCTCCGACATCGCGGGCCGGGCGATCCGCGCCAGTGAGAGGGCAAGGACGGCGCCGAACATCAGGAGACCGAGGATGGCGATGGGGATGCCGGCCACGACCGAGTAGTCGCTGGTCTGCACCACGGAGCAATCGCCGAGACCACAGACGAGGATATCGTGCTCGTAGTGGGACCAGGTGAGATACCCGGCGATGGCCAGGCCAGCCGTGGCAAGCGCTGGCGTCACCCACGTCGCGATGCGAGCGATCATGTTGGGATAGCTTCGCCATTGAGGGCGGCTTCGATTTGCCGCTTCAGCAGATCGTATCCCTGGTTGGTGTATGCGACCCGCACCCCATTGATGATGAGGGTCGGAGTTGAGTTGATGCCGTTGGCCTGGGCGGAGTTGTAGCCGTCGATCACGGTCTGTCGATGTTTGCCCGAATCGAGACACGAGTCGAACGTGGTCTGCTCAAGTCCAAGCTCGCCCGCCATCCGTTTGAGGTTTTCATTCGAGAATGCGCCGTCGTTCTCGCCATCCTGGTTCTCAAACAGCTTGTGGTTGAACTCCCAGAACTGTCCCTGGTCGCGCGCGCACTCGGCCGCGATCGCCGCCTCGACCGACTCGTTGCCTGGTGTGGTGAGGTCGGTTCCGCCAAGGAACGGGTAGGCGCGAAACTCGTAATTCACCTGACCAGGGACCACGAAGTCCTGGATCAAATGGGGGAGGGCATCCGTTGCGAATTGACCGCACGCGGGACATTGATAATCCGCGTACTCGACGAAGGTGACCGGAGCGTCCGGGTTGCCCAGAACAGCGCCCTGTTGCGGAATTGACGCGTAGTCGATGTCAATGCTGTCACCATCGTCGTCCGGGAGATTGACGACGATGAGGATGGCCGCGACGGCGACGGCGGCCAGGCCAGCGTACATGAGCAGTCGGTTCCGCCGTCGCCGTTTGGAAGCGGCGATCGCCGCTTCCTTCCGTTGTGCCCGCCGCGCGGCCCGGGGCGACGGCTGTCGTTCACTCATGGTCGTGTCCTCCCCGGTCTCCGGGTGACGAACGGAACAACGAGTCCTGCCCCGATCCTACGAGGCGGTCACTCGCCGCGATGCATCCTGCCGTCGCACCTCTTCGAGCAGGCGCTTGCCGAGGAGGAACCCAAGGAATGGCGGGATCGATTCGAGGAAGGAGATGAGGGTCCTGGTAATCGGCCAGCGCTCCTGCAGGTGGGTTATCACGAGCAGAAAAGCGAACGCGACGAACAGGAAGCCATGAATCGGCCCCATGATCTCGACGCCCCGTGGATTGTCGAATCCGTACTTGGCAACCATTCCGGCGAGCAATCCGAGCCAGGATGTGGCTTCGGCGAAGGTAACGATCATCAGCAACTTGAGCGCGTTCAACGATGAGCCTTTCGAGGGTGCGGGTGTCTGGATTGTGAGCCGCCTGTTTCAAAGGCCCAACACCGTGACGATAGCACTTGTCCTCACGGACGGCACGCAACTGTGGCAGGGTTTCCCGAATCCGTGGGCAACCGCATTTAAATCACAACAGCCGGCCCCGAAAACGGGACCGGCTGAAGGGAGATCGCGAACTAGTTGTCCAGCAGGCGAATCTGCTCGGCGCGGGGACCCTTGGGGCCCTCGCCGAGGCGGAATTCCACATGATCGCCCTGGTAGACGCGAGCGCCATTGAGTGCGGACTGGTGGAAGAAGACATCGGCTCCGCCGTTGTCCTGCTTGATGAATCCGAAGCCCTTGAGATCGTCGAACCGGTCGACGACGCCGCCCACGAGCGGCAGGCTGGACGGATCCACATCCGACTGGAAGCCGCGGCCAGCGCCACCGGCGCCAGCGCCGCGCTGCGGTCGCGGGTTGGGGTTGGATTCGAGAACGGTGACCGAGTCAGCAGCAGGACCCTTGGGCCCCATACCAACGGTGAACTCAACGCGGTCGCCCTCGCCGAGTGCCTGATAGCCGACGGCGGAACGGTGTACGAAGAGATCCTCTTCGCCGCCATCACGCTCGATAAAACCGAAACCCTTCTCAGGGTTGTACCACTTGACAGTTCCCGTAGGCATCGTGTTGTGCTTCCTCGTGTTGCCTAGCATCGGTGCACCAAGCCGACATGATTGATGTCGAGCAAATCCGTTTTGCCGCGGAGTGCAAGATCAACCTACCATGCGAGGGTGTGCTTGTCCACTCTCTTGCTCAATACGGTTTGGCGCCATCGCGGGATCCTCGAGAACGAGCGTGGCAATGAGCGTCACGTTCGCCTCTTTGCGGGACGCCTTCATCGTGGCGTGGATGGCGTCGCGCAAGCACTGTGCCGGTCCTCACTACCGGAGGCATGCTGCATCCGCAACCCAGACCATCGCTCCAGGTGATTCCCTTCTTCC
>CAZUPA010000016.1:19013-34025 GCA_964622205.1 uncultured Sphaerobacteraceae bacterium | reverse complement strand
CCTGGCGGAGGGGTGTCGAGGGGGTGCGCGATGACGGCGGTGACCGATGGTTCGGTACCGGCGGAAAGCGGCGGCGGGTCGTCCACATCCTCCGGCTGGGAGGCAACCTCTATTGGCATCGCCGGGGGTGTTCCTCGTGTGGTTTTGCGGGAGGAGGAGCGCGGATTCGGGTGTTGTCGCAATCGTAGCGGAGTGGGTGGGAATCGCAAGCATTTTCATGCTTCTTTCCCAAATCGGGGCCAGCAATGACAATGGGCGAACCTTGATTCGAACCGCTGGAGGAGATGGTGACCATGACTGAAACCAACTGGGCGGGGAACCATACCTACGCGGCGGACACCATTCATCGACCGGCGACGCTGAACGAATTGCGGAAGGTGGTGATGTCGGCCACTCAACTGAGGGGACTGGGAACACGTCACACCTTCAACGACGTGGGCGAGGCGAAGGCGCTGGTGTCGCTGGCGGGGTTCGACCCCGCGATGGAGTTCGACCACGACACGATGACGGCGAGCGTGAGCCCCGGCGTGCGCTATGGGGAATTCGCCATGGCGCTGCACGAGGCGGGCCTGGCGCTGCACAACATGGGGTCGTTGCCGCATATCTCGGTGGGCGGGGCGACGGCGACCGGGACTCATGGGTCGGGAGACCGTAACCGGAACCTTTCCTCGGCGGTGTGCGGCATCGAACTGATGACCAGCGATGGCGAGATCGTGAAGGTCAAGCGCGGAGATTCGGGTTTTGACGGCATGGTGGTGCATATCGGCGCGCTGGGGATCGTGACGCGGCTGACCTTCGACGTGCAACCGACTTTCAATGTCTACCAGGAAGTGTTCGAAGGGCTTTCGTGGGAGGCGCTGACCGGGCATTTCGATGAGGTCACGTCGAGCGGGTACAGCGTGAGCGTGTTCACCATGTATGGCGACGATGCCGGCGTGCTGTGGCGGAAGCACCGGCTGGAAGCTGGGGAAGAGCCGGGCGAGGTCGAGGCGTGGGGAGCCACGCCTTCGGCGAGGAACCGGCATCCAGTGGACGACCTCTCTGGCGACGCCTGCACCACGCAGCTTGGAATGCCGGGACCGTGGTGCGAACGATTGCCACACTTCCTGCTCGACAAGGTTCCGGCCAGCGGCGAGGAGATCCAGTCGGAGTATTTCGTCGACAGGGCGCATGCGCTGGATGCGATTGAGGCGCTGCGGGCGCACCGGCCGGAGATGGGTGACATCTTTATGATCGGGGAGATCCGAACCGTGGCCCAGGACGATCTGTGGCTGAGCATGGCGTACGGGCGGGAAACGGTGGCCTTCCACTTCTCGTGGTATATGCATCCGGCGAGGCTGGCGGAGTTGCAGCCCCGGTTGGACGCGCTGTTCGCGGAGTTCGACGCTCGCCCGCATTGGGGGAAGACATCCGCCTACGGCGGGGAGTACCTGGAGCAGGTATATCCAAAGTACGGCGAGTTCCGGGAACTCCGGCGACGGCTGGACCCGCGCGGTGTGTTCGTGACGCCATTCCTGGAGCGGGTTGGTCTGGCGTGACGTCATTCCAGGCGCAAAGCCTTGGTAAACCACATCGGTTGACAATTTGGGTTTACCCATCCAAGCTGAGATAGAGCCGAACAGCATGGGAAAGGAACGTGCCCAATGTGTGCCATGCGAAAATCTTCTAGTCCAGTCGTCAAGATCAGCCCCAGCAGCCATCTGAAACTCCAGGAGCTGGCGAAGCACGAGCAACGGCCGATGGGCGAGATCGTCAACGATCTCGTCGACAGGTATGAGGAAGAGCAATTCTGGATGCGGGTACGGGGACAACTCGAGCGCCTGAAAGCGGATCCAGTGGCTTGGCAAGAGTATATCGAGGAGATTGCGCTGCTTGAAGGCGGTTCGATGGACGGGCTCGAGGACGAGGATCCGTACTACACGCCAGAGGAACTGGAGGAAATTCTTGGCAACGCCTCACAATCCACAGGAAGGTGAAGTCTGGATTGTCAACTTCAGCCCGCAGAGAGGAAGGGAGCAAGCGGGAGTGAGGCCCGCGCTGGTGATTTCCAGTTCCTGGTTCAACGACACCGTGAACCATTTGCATATCGTCTGCCCGATAACCACCACAAATCGTGGACTTGCGTATCATCTCATGGTGGAACCGCCAGAAGGTGGGCTGACCAGGCCCTCCTTGATCATGTGCGACCAGGAGAAATCGCAAAGCATCGAGCGATTTCTTTCTCGAAGAGGCAAAGTAAGCGAAGAGACCTTGAGGGCGGTTCAGCGAATGGTGGGGCGAATCATCAATGCTCACCTGTTGTTCGAGGGTCAACAAGGACCTTCTTCAACATGATGCCTGGTACGGCGGCGTGGGAAGCCAATTTCATCTCAAGTCGATTGCCGATCACCACGTACGGAGCCTGCATCCGCGTTAAGCTATCGAGACAGACGCTATTCGTTTTCAGTATGAATGCCGATACGTGAACGGGAGCATGAACCATGCCGAGTTTCGGAATCAAGACTTCCCCGCAACACACCACCTACGACGCGATCCGCACGGTCTGGCTGGAGGCCGAGGATATCCCGGTGATCGAGCACGCGTGGCTGTTCGACCACATGGCGCCGATCCAGGGCGATGTGGGCGGCGACTGCCTTGAGGGGTGGACGGCGCTCGCGGCGCTGGCCGCCATCACCGAGCGGTTGCGGCTGGGCCTGATGGTGACTGGCAACACGTACCGGCATCCAGCGGTGCTGGCCAAGATCGCGGCGACGCTGGACCAGATCTCACATGGCCGCCTCGACTTCGGGATCGGCGCGGGCTGGAACGTGTACGAGCACGAGAGCATGGGGATACCGCTCTACAAGCCGGGCGAGCGGATCCGGCGGTTGGGCGAAGCCTGCGAAATCATCCGGCGGCTGTTCACCGAGCCGACCGTGGACTTCGATGGGAAGTACTACCAGCTCAAGGAAGCCCGGAGCGAACCGAAGCCGGTTCAGAGGCCGTACCCGCCGTTCGTAATCGGTGGGGGAGGGGAGCAACTCACGCTTCGGGTCGTCGCGAAGTACGCTGACATCTGGAACTACACCGGCGGATCGGTGGAAGAGTTCTCACACAAGGTGAACGTGCTGCGCGAGCACTGCGCCGAGATCGAGCGAGACCCGGCGTCGATCGAGCTTTCCTACCAGCACCGGATCAACGCCGACGACTTCGCGGCGTCCGTGCCCGCCATCGAGCGGTTCATGGAAGCGGGGGCGACGCACATCGTGATCGTGCTGCCAACACCGCATGGTGAAGGGCTGGCGACCAGGGTGGCGGAGGAGATTATCGCCAAGGTACATGCGGGCGGCTGATCGGCCGGCGCTATTCGGCCGACGTATCGTCGTGGCGCAGGTTGCCCGCATCGGGTTTGGCGAGTTCCTGGCGGCGAATCGCGGCGTTGATTTCGCCGCCGAGCATCAGCACGGCGCTTGAGATGTAGAAGAAGAACAGCAGGGCGATAATCCCGCCGATGCTGCCGTAGGTCGCGCTGTAATCGGTGAAGGTCGAGGCGTAAATGGAGAAGCCGACCGAGGCGATGACCCAGACGACGACGGCGACCACCGCGCCCGGCGTAATGAGGACGAACTTCTGGTCGATGTTGGGCGTGGCGTAGTAGATCAGCGCGGCGGCGATCATCAGCAGGAGGGCGAGGACAGGCCAGCGAAGCCAGGTCCAGAGCGTGACAAAGAGATCGCCCAGACCGACCGTATCGGCGATCGCCTCCATCACCCGGGGGCCGGTGAGCATGAGCCCGGCGCTGGCGATCAGCAGCGCGGCGACCCCTATGGTGTAGACCACCGAGAGAACATAACGCCTGACCGGGGGCCGGCTTTCCTCAACCTCGAACACCACGTTCATGGCGTTCATCACCGAGCGGACGCCGGACGATGCCGACCAGATGGCGACGATGATACCGACCGAGAGCAGCCCACCGCGCGACTGGCCCTGGATCTGGTCGATCACCTGGGTGAGACGTTCGAAGGCGTCGCTGGGAATGGCGTTTTCCGCCTGTTCGAGAATCCAGTCGAAAAAGCCGGGGATATTGAGGAAACCAAGGAGGGCGATAAGGAAGATGAGGAAAGGAAAGAGCGCGAAGAGCGCGCTGTAGGCGAGCGCGGCGGCATAGGTTGTCATGTCGTGTGTCGAAAACGACTGGAAAGCCGTTTTCGCCAGATGCACCGGTGAAATGCCCTTCAAGCCTGGGATATTCATGGGACCCTTTCGTACCGGCGGCGCGACGGGCGTACGCATCAGCCTTGCGTCGCCCGGAACCCGCTCGGTTCGCGTTTGTGACCGGGAAGTGTACGCGATGGCCCGCTGGAACGCGGTGTAAGAATCGAGAGGGAGCAACGCGATGCCACCGAAACGATGGGAACCGAAGGCGCCAGCGTTTCCGGCCAGCGGGCGGCTGGAAGCCGGGACGGCGGACGAATTGGTTGAGGAGGCACGGGTTGGACGGCGGGCGTTCGCCGGAATCGACATTCGCGAGCGGTGGGCCCGTCATCTCGCGATAGAAGAGTCGCGCCTGGTCGATTCGGCCTTCTCCGGCGCTGATCTTGAGCACCTATCGCTGACGAATGTAGATGTTTCGGGCGCCGATTTCTCAAACGCACAGATACACGACGGACGCCTGGCGCGGGTGTCGCTCCGGGCCTGCCGGCTGACCGGGACGCGGCTCAACCAGGCGTCGCTCCAGGATGTGGTGTTCGCGGAATGCACGGGGGAACTGATGCAGCTTCAGGCGGCGAAGTGCAAGCGAATGGTGATGAGCGGTTGCCGGTTGCGCGGGGCGTTGATGGGCAACGCCACATTCGAGGACGTGCGGTTCGAAGGATGCGACCTGCGCGAGGTGGACCTGCTTGGCGCGAGATTCTCGGGGGTGGACCTGCGAGGTTCGGACCTCGATGGGATCAGGGTGAGCGCGGACCAGTTGCGGGGCGTTGTCGTCACGGCGGACCAGGCGTTGTACCTGGCGCGGTCACTGGGCCTCGATATTCGCGACTGATCCCCGGGCGAGCGGCGGGTAGAGGTCCGGATCGTAGCGACGGGCGATGAGGCGAGTGGCCTTTGAGAGATCGAGGTCGTGGACGAGGAGTCGTTCGTCGCCGTATGGCACGTGGGCGGCGAGGTTGCCTTCGGGATCGATCAGGCTGGTGGCGGATTCCTGGTAGCGGAAGGCGTTGTTGACGCTGGCGAACCAGATCGTGTTCTCGATGCTTCGCATGAGCATCGCCTTTTCATAATAGGGAGCGTCGGGGTCGCCCCAGCGCTGGAGGACGGGACCCTCGCGGTCGCTGCCGGTGAGCTGGGGATGGAAGACGACAAGGGCGCCGCGGATGGCGGCCCAGCGGGTGGCCTCGGGGTATCGCCATCCTTCGTGGCAGATGGTGATGCCGAACGGGACGCCGTCGATCTCGAAGATGTAGCGTTCGGATCCAGGGACGTAGTGCGCCGCTTCTTCCAGCGGAATCTGGTTTTTGGCCTGGTAGCCAAGGACCTCGCCGGTTCGGGAGATGACGAAGGCGACGTTGTGGAGACCAGCGCCGGTGGCCCATTCCATCCCGATGATGACCGCCACGCCGTGCGTTGTCGCGGCGAGGCGGACTGCTTCGAGGGCCGCTTCCTGAACCGCCTGGTCGTGAGGCGGAACCGGGAAATCCATGCCGCGCAATCCGGGCAGGTACGCCTCCGGGAAGCAGACGATGGCGACATCCTGGGCGGCGGCTTCGGCGAGGAAGCGGTCGACGGTCTGGAGCCGTTCGTCCACGGTGGGCGGGTTGCGGGCGGCGGCCAGCCCAATGCGCCAGTGCGTCGGAGGGGTTGGAACGGCCATGTGGGGCATGTCTCCTGAGCAAGTGCCCGGCGACGTGCCGGGCGGCTTCATGTTCCGCATTGTGCCCGCTGAACATCCGCGCCTCAATGGGCGGGAAGTCCAAATCGCAAGCCCGGCTGGCGTGACTTCCCACCCGCGGCCATCGCGGGACTGGCCGAGTTGGGATCGGATGCCTTCGCGACGCAACGATAGAGTGATCGTTGTTTCCAGCGGAGATCGGCGGCTGGTCATCCGTTGTGTCTCGGATCAGAGACATTGCCTGGCGATTCGTTCCGTGAGCCGCGATCCAGCGTCATGTCGTCCCACGAGGCAGGGTCGTCGAGTGACTCCAGGTGGGTGAACACGGTGGTGTCGGGCAGGTGCGACGCTCATGACCCTCGCATCGTGCGAGGGTCATGAGCGTCTGCGAGTTACTCCATCATGCTCCCGGCGACAGGTGGCAACCCGTCGATTCCCGTCAGTCTGCTACCGCATCGAAGTTGGCCGCCAGGTATTCGGGTGCGTACCAGGCATGCGCCTGGATCGTTTCCGTCGGGTTGTATCCGGTGACGCTGACGAAGTTCGAACCGCCTAGAATCATGAGATTCGATACGTCGTGGGCGATGCCGTACTTGTTTGTCACCGAATTCGCCGGATCGTCGCCCATGCGCGTACCGCCATATGAATGGCTATTGACCGCGATTGGCGAGGTGGGGTACGAGAATGAGTTCCTGCCCCCCATGGCATTGACAATTTCTTCCATCTTGGGCGGGAAGTAGGTGTCCATTGCGGCTTCATTCACGCCGTGGTCGAACGTGATCCGCAACCTCGGGAGACCTAACTTGTCAGTGTGCGTGGGATCGAGATCGACGAAGTTGCTTTCATACATCAGCACTTCGATTTGCATACCCACGGAGACCTGGCCACCTGATTGTTCCTTGAGGAACTTCTTGTATCCTGATCCCCAGGCGGGTACACCTGGCGCGACACCGCGGGAGAAGGCGATAGGTTGCGACTCTCCGCTGGATGCGGATCCCAGACCGCCACGGATGAACCCGAGTCCCGTGTGATCAAACGCGTCCCCGTCGAAGTCATCGAACGCGGTTGACTGTGCATAGGTTCCGCTCTGCTTGTTAAACTGCTTGCCCTCGATCCACCCCTGTGCCCCGAGATAGGAGTGGATGGAATAGTACTTGCCGAGTTGGCCGTTGGTGTTGCCCAGACCATCCGGATAGGCATCGGACGCCGAGAGGAAGAGGAGGCGATTGTTTTCGTGCGTGTAGCTGGCCAGGATCACGACGCCGGCTGGTTGCTCCTGTTCCACGCCCTGATCATCAAGGTACACCACGCCGGATGCCTTGCCGGCATCATTGGAGAGAATGCGCGTAACCCGGCAGTTGGCGCGTATCTCCAGTTTGCCGGTCTCTTCGGCTGCACGAATCGCCGTCACCAGCGTGCTCGATTTCGATTCGTTCCAACAGCCATAACCGGTGCAGTAGCCGCAATAGGTACATGGCTGCCGACCGTTGTACACCTGTGAGTTGATCATTGCAGGTAAGGGGAAGGGGTTGTAGCCGAGGCTGTCGAGCGTATCAGCCACAAGGTTCGTGAAGCCGGTCCGCTGCAGCGGTGGCATCGGGTAGTCCTTGTTACGCGGTGATTCAAACGGATTGGAGCCGCCAGCGCCAGAAACCCCGAGCAGGTATTCGATCTTCTCGTAGTAGGGCTCGAGATCGTCATACGAGATCGGCCAGTCCTCGACCGCCGAGCCCTCCGGCAGGGCGGATTCCCCGTATCGGTCGACGGTTGTCGAGCGGATCTTGAAGTCGTCCTCCCGGAACCGCCAATACTGCCCCGACATATGCACCGAGCTCCCGCCAACCCCATTGGCCATACGCGATGCCGCCGCCGGGGGCTGAGCCGTGTCCCGGGCGGATTGCCGCACCGTGGGAACTTCGTGGTTGATTTTGGGTTCGCCGAGGACGTTCTTGAACAACCAGCCCTGAAGCTCATCGTAGGTTTTGAGATAGTCGGCGGGTCCAAGGTATGGCCCCGCTTCGATGCCGACGACGTCGATTCCGGCCTTGGTCAAAATGTAGCTCGCGACACCACCTGCCGCGCCCAGCCCGACGATGACGACCGGTACCTTGGGAAGTGGGTTTACCATGAGAAGGGACGTCCAAACTGCGCGACCGAGATGTGCTCGGGTTCCACAGTGGTATCCGTCGACTGATCCTCTTCAGTCCAGACCAGTTTGACGCCCGGATAGTTGATCAAGTCCCAGCCGGCAAAGTTCTGGTTCCCGCCATAGATCGGGTCACTGAACATTCCCTGACGACAGTGCTCCAGCAGGGCAGCAAAGAATCCCTCTGGTGCGTCCGCCAGGGTGCCTGCTTCGGCCTGGGTGAGTACGTCGTCCTGCGTCGCGGCATCGGCTGCGGCGAAGCCGTCAGGTCCGGTGGCACCATCGAGCGCCTTCAGGCCACCCTGATACAGCGGCAAGCTTGCCGAGAGCCATCCCCCGAGGGAGCGATGGATATAGACGTCGACCCCGGCCTCGACGCCACTCGGGCCGTATTCGTCCGCGGGGAAAATGCGGTTGACGGCCGCCTGAAGCGTGGCGACCTCAGCAGCCGACAGGACCGGCTGGTCACTGACCGGGCTCGCAGCGGGCGAAGCGATGGGACTGGCCTCCGGCGTGGAATTCTGCGCCGAGACGCGTGTTGAGATGACCGAAGCGCTCAGAGACCCTGCCGCCAGGGCGGAACCCTGAAGGAATTGGCGGCGTGGAACCAGGCGTAGCGGTTTGGCTGGAGGAGACTTTTGGTCGGACATGCAAGTATGCTCCTTGAAGTGATGCGGCCAATGACGACGGGACCCACGGGATGTGGAATGTCGCCTCCCTTCTGCGTTGGCCAGCCACCGCGGAACAGCGCAAATCCGCCCGGCCCATGCCAGATGGTTGACGTGAATACCACAACGCGTTGTTGCTAAACAGACATCGTGTTGGCAAGATAAAGACTAATTCTCACTCTTGCCCTCGTCAATAGGGGCGCCTACTTTGACTGCAGTCGTACGGGAGAGGCCATGACAGAAGTGATGCTCGATCGGCGCGTCAGGAAAACACGCCAGTCGATACAGGACGCGGTGCTCGAGCTCCTGGAGGAGAGCGATCTCACCGGACTATCCGTTCAGAACATCACGCGACGAGCTGATGTCAACCGCGCCACGTTTTATCAGCACTACCGGGATCGAGACGAGTTGCTGGAGCAGACGTTCGATGCGCTGATTGCGGAACTGAGCGAGGAATGCGGCCCTTTTGTAGCTGGAGATGAAGCTCTTGTGCCAGAGATCGTCCCTCCCTCCTTTGAAGGCACTTTCCGGGCCATGCTTCCACGGGCAGGTCTGTATGGCAGGCTGTTGTCACTGGAGAGCCCAAACCTTTTTGCTTCCCGGTTCCGGACGTATTGCGAGGCCCTTATCCTCGAGGCACTAAAGAGTCGACGCAAAGGCGAGAGCCCCGAATGCATTCCATCCGCGGTGCGAGCTAGGTACGCGGCATCGGCCGGACTGGGCGTGATTGAACAGTGGATTCTGGGTGGATGCGCTGAATCGCCGGGCCAAATGGCCGAGTGGGTCTGGCGCCTGTCCGCGCCTGTCTGGTTTGATGAATGTCCCTAGCCGGGCGAGCGCCCAGGACTTACCGGACTGATGAGGGGACCGTGCCGCCAGGCCGATGAAATAGCCGGCAAGGTTCAGGCAGAGGGAGGTTGCGAGCCGTTGCCCTGCGATGCGTTTCCGGAGTCGCGATCGAGCGACATATCCTCCCAGGAGGCGGGGTCATCAAGCGACTCGAGGTGGGTGAACACGGTGGTGTCGGGGAGCGTCTCAAGGATATCGTGCTCGATGTGTTCGAGCAGGCGGTGACCGCGCTGGACGGTCCAGTTTCCTGGCACCAGAACATGGACTGACATAAAACGCCGCGCGCCCGCCTGGCGGGTTCGGAGCGCGTGCGTCTGGATCTCACCCTGATCGCGATAGCGGGCAAGGACGATTTCAATAGCCTCGATCTCGCTATCCGGCAGGGCGGTGTCGAGGAGGCCCAGCATCGATTGGCGAACCAGGCGCCAGCCGGTCCAGACGATGTTGGCCGCGACCGCGAGCGCCACGAGGGCATCGAGGCGAGCCCATCCAGTCAGGCCAACGAGCGCCACGCCAACCAGGACCCCCGCCGATGTCCAGACATCCGTAAGAAGGTGCTTCGCGTTGGCCTCCAGCGTCACCGACCGGTAGGCGTTGGCGGCGCGGAAGAGCCGCCAGGCCACCGCGCCATTGACGACGGAGGCGAGGACCGACACCGCGAGCCCGATGCCAATCTGCTCCAGCGGGACCGGATTGATGAGCCGGGGGATGGCGGTATAGGCGATGCCAAATGCCGCGACCAGGACCAGCATCCCTTCGAAGCCGCTGCTGAAATACTCGGCCTTGGAGTGCCCGTAGGCATGCTCGTCGTCGGGCGCCTTGGCCGCGATGAGAAGAGCGATGAGCGCGGCGACGGCCGCGACCAGGTTGACCACCGACTCGAGGGCGTCGGAGAGCAGGCCGACGGAGCCGGTCAGCCAGTAGGCGCCCGATTTGAGGCCGATGGTGACCAGCGCGGCGAATATCGAGAGCCAGGCGAACCGCGTGATCGTATCCTGTTGTGAATTGAGCTGCGCCATGCCGACCCGATTCGTGCCTTTACGGAGTCCAGATCGAACCCGAACGCAAACCGTAGTGCATGAAAATGGGTTTAGTCACGGGCAAACCAGGGGTTTAGGTTTGGTGAATATCCTCGCCAGTTCAGCCAGGCGATGTGCTGCCTGGCGGGCGAGACCTTCTTGCCGCTCCCGTTACTTCGTTGGCGGAACTCGGAGTGGTAGCTTCACGGATGTGGCAGAAGCTCTCCCGACACAACTTCGTAGTCGCGTTTACCGATTCGTGTACGTCCGCGTGTAGCAAAATGTACATGAATGGGTGTCCATGTCTCGTGGTCTCCAGCCCAATCTTGAGAGACTTCGGGCAACACCTTGAAGGGAGCGCAACATGGCGGCAACTGTTCGGGTGGGAGACAAGCTCCACACCACATTGCGGGAGATCGCCAATCAGGAGCGTCGTCCTATTGGCCAGGTCATCGAGGATGCGATCGCGCGATACCAGCGGGAGAAATTCTGGCGGGATGTGGAGACATCGGTGGCGCAACTGAAATCGGATCCGGGGGCGTGGCGAGACTATCAGGACGATATCGCCGAGTTGGAGGGCGGTTCGATGGATGGTCTCGTGGATGAGGATCCGTATTACAGCCAGGAAGAACTGGAGGATATTCGTGCCGAGCGGAATCGAACCAAGGGCGGGCGAAGTCTGGAATGTGGACCTCAGTCCTCAAGTGGGTCGTGAGCAAACCGGTGTTCGGCCTGCGTTGGTGATTTCCCATGACCGGTTCAACCGGCTGGAGAACGGTCTCTTTATCGTGGCGCCGATCACGGGCACTGATCGTGGTCTTGCGTACCATGTTCGAGTTGAACCTCCTAAAGGTGGGTTGACGAAGGTCTCACAGATCATGTGTGAGCAGGAGAAATCACAGAGTGTCGACTGCTTCCTCAATCTGCGAGGCGTGGTTCGCGAGGAAACCCTTGCCGCGGTTCAGGACATCGTCGCGGCCCTCATCGACCGGTAGGGGATGTCATTCCGCGGTTGCGTGAAGTGACCCCAAAGTGGCATTCGGTCCATTCTCAGATTTGCGTATAACCACACTTGTGCGAAAACGGTATTTATTCGGCCTGACGAGGAAAGCGTGGCGCGGGAACCCGGCGACTCCACGGCATTGATGTGACCCAGTGTGAACCCGGAGCCCGCGATTACGTGGGCTCCGGGTTCGTCGTGACTATTCGTGGTCTGCGTCGTGGGCGTGTTCGGGGAAAACATCGAGGAACGCGGTGACGGACTTCAGGCGGCCGTGCTCGTCGAGGAACCCGATGTCGATGCCGGCGGCGAACGGGCTGTCCGTATCCGGCGCGACGATCTCCCATGCGTAGCGAACGGCATCGTGATGTCTGTCAATGTCGCTGGTGCGATTGAAGCGATGGCCGCCGAGGTTCTCCTGGAGTCGCGCGGCAAGCTCGCCGATCCCCTCGTGGCCCGTGCCGCCGAGCAATGGCCGGCATAGGTCGCCCCCTCGGTGAAGGTCCGCGCGATGAGTTCGCGGCGGCGGTCAGGGTCCGGCTCGGTCCAGAGCGCGAAGTAGCGATCGATGGTTGATGTTATGTCGTTCATCGTGGCCTCCTGGTGACCTGCTGGTGTCCCTCCGGATCGAGGAACTGTTTCCATGGTGACCACCTGGCGGCCGCTGGTCGATTACCTCTCACGTAATCGAGGACCTGACGGATCGGCGTTATGCTGGGACGCATGAGTACGCATCCTCAGCCGGTCGGCTCCATGTTGCGAGCGTGGCGCGAACGGCGGCGAATGACCCAACTCGAACTGGCGCTCGAAGCGGACGTCTCGACGCGGCATGTGAGCTTCCTTGAGACCGGCCGCTCGCAACCAAGCCGGGAAATGATCCAGCGCCTTTCCGGGGAGTTACGGATACCGCTTCGCGAGCAGAATGCCCTTCTCGTTGCCGCGGGATTCGCCCCGGTCCATTCACAGGGGGACCTCGATGGCGGCGATCTGGCGCCGGTGCGGGAGGCCATCGACCTGGTGCTGGCCGGTCATGAGCCATATCCGGCCCTGGCGGTCGATCGGTACTGGAACCTGGTGGCGGCGAATGGCGCCCTGGAGCCGTTCTTCGATGGCGTTGCGCCGGAGTTGCTGGAACCGCCGGTTAACGTGTTGCGGGCAACGTTTCATCCCGATGGCCTGGCGCCGAGAATCGCGAACATGGAGCAGTGGCGGCCGCACATGCTGGCTCGCGTTCACCACCAGGTCGAGATCACCGGCGATCTGGCGCTGATGGATCTGGAACGGGAACTGCGCGAATATCCGCTGGCGAGATCCAATACCGGGACGCCGGTGATGGACGAGTATCCGGGAATGGTTGTTCCGCTCCGGTTGCGCGCGGACCAGGGCGTGCTGTCATTCCTCTACACCACCACGCTGTTTGGTTCACCGCTCGATGTCACCGTTTCGGAACTGGCGATCGAGTCGTTCTTTCCGGCGGACCGGGCAACCGCCAGCATCCTTCTACGAGCTCAGAATGCGCGGGACTAGCGTGGGAAGAGGTCGCGGATGACGTTCGTTACGTCGAGAAACTGGCGGTAGAGATCCGAGAGAACCGGACCGGTAAGGAAGGTGTTGTCTGGAACCACGACGTGGATTCCGTAGGCGACGATGCCGGCTCCCGCCGCCGTGAGGACGATGTTGCCCGCCGCCCCGGAAAGCGCGATGACGATGACGGCGGCAGCGATCAGCGACCAGCCGAACCGCTCGGTCACGAGGTCGAACGACATGAGGTCGTGTTGCACGTGGGTCCAGCCGTTCCAGAGCAGCACCCCGGCGATGAGCGCGCCGCCGATGGCGCGAACAATGCCCTCGTCGTGACGCCAGGCGGAACCGGCGACCCCGAAGACGGCTCCGGCGATGAGCGCGAACGGAATCTCGGCGGCGAGCGATGTCCAGTCGAGCCAGTTGCCGCCTTCGGTCAGGTAGGTTGTGGTGATGTATTCCGATATGCGCCCGCTGACGGTACAGGTCATGCCGAACAGCGTGGCGAAGGTCCACGAGTTCGTGGTCATGCCCACGCCCGCCGTGCAGGCGACCCAGAGCGCGGGCGACATGCCGAGCAGGTAGAGCCAGGTGATGGGTTGGTCCCACGAGGCGCTGGCCCAGCCAGAGAACCAGCCGAGCGCGATTCCGGCGACGGCGGATGCGGCGAGCAGCAGGGGGAACAATGCCCACCCCATCGCCATTCGTGCTGGTGCGGTTGCAATACGCATGGAGTCGACCTCGTTATGTTGCGTATGTGTTCCTCAATGTTTCCCTTGAGCGTACCAGAGACATATTGAGAATTGATGAAGGTTTTCTGGACATGCTGGCTCGTGGGATGCCCGTATACTCATTCAAACGATCCGCGGGCCGGTTGGTGTCACCCCGGCCTACCCGTCCGGCAGGTTTTGTGTCCCAATCCCAACCACATGTTCCAGCATCGGGCGGGCTTTCCCGTAGCGATGACCTGTTTGTTCTCCTCATCGTGTTTCTCGGCGGGATGACGAGCATCGGCACCGAGTTGAGTGCCTCGCGCCTGATCGCGCCCTTTTTCGGCGATTCGACCTTCATCTGGGCGAACGTCATCGGCCTGACCATGACGTACCTGGCCATTGGGTACTGGCTTGGCGGTCGGTTGGCCGATCGCTATCCCCGGCTGTGGGTGCTGTACACGGTGACCGCGCTTGCCGCGGTGTGGAGCGCGTTGCTTCCGTACCTGGCGCGGCCGATCCTTCAGTTCTCCCTCGACGCGTTCGACGATGTCGCGGTGGGCGCGTTCTACGGTTCGCTGCTCGGCGTGCTGCTGATTCTTTCGGTGCCGATCACGCTCCTGGGGTTCGTCAGTCCCTATGCGATCCGGTTGCGGATGGCGGATGTCGAGCACGCGGGAGATGTTTCCGGCAAGACGTATGCGCTGGGGACTGTGGGTTCGATCGCGGGAAGTTTCCTGCCCGTGCTGGTGCTGATCCCATGGGTTGGCACGCGGAGCACGTTTCTGATTCTCGGCGGGCTGCTGTTCGTGCCGTCGCTGATCGGGCTCTTGCGCTTGCGCGCGATGCCGCAGGCGGCCATGGCCACGGTGCTGGCGTTCGCGGTGGCGGTGGTGTCGCTGGCGAACGCCGGCGGCGCGATTCGCCCGGCCCAGGGTGGCGAGTTGCTGTACGAAACCGAGTCGAGCGACAACTACATCCAGGTGGTGCGGGACGGCGACGCCTTCGAGCTTTCGCTGAACGAGGGGCACGCCACGCACTCCATCTACAATCCGAACCAGCAATTGACGCGCGGTCCGTGGGATTATTTCATGGTGGCGCCATTGTTCAATCCTCTGACCGGACCGGCCACCATCGACAACGCATTGCTGATCGGTCTGGCGGGTGGCACCGTGAGCAAGCAGTTGACCGCCGCCTACGGTCCTGTCCCGATCGATGGCGTGGAAA
>CAZUPA010000016.1:7093-18913 GCA_964622205.1 uncultured Sphaerobacteraceae bacterium | reverse complement strand
GTGAGCAAGCAGTTGACCGCCGCCTACGGTCCTGTCCCGATCGATGGCGTGGAAATCGATTCCGAAATCGCCGATGTCGGCCGGGAGTGGTTCGACATGAACGAGCCGAACCTGAACGTGATCATCGGCGATGGGCGTTATGTCCTCCGAACGTCGGATACGTCGTACGACCTGATCGGCGTGGATGCCTACAAGCAACCGTATATTCCGTTTCAGTTGACGACCCGCGAGTTTTTCCAGGAAGTCTCCGACCATCTCACGCCGGAAGGCGTGGCGGTGATCAACGTGGGGCGGACGGATACGGATTACCGGCTGGTGGATGTGATTTCCTCGACCATGCGCGATGTGTTCCCGAATGTGTATGTGATCGACACCGAGCGGTACATGAACAGCATCGTGATCGCCACGAACTCGCCGACCGCGATCGACAACTTTGCCAGTTCGCTCCAGGCGCAGGAGTCCGGGTCGCTGGTGCATACGGTTGGCGAGGCAAGCCTGGCGACCGGTAACCTGCGAGAGGTAACCGAAGTCACGACCGTGTTCACCGACGACCACGCGCCGGTCGAGTGGGTGGTGGACCAGATCATCCTGAACGCGGCGCGCGAAGAGAGTGAAGAGACGCCATGACGACATCCCGAACCAACCCCTCCTCCACCGCCAGCCAGACCATCCCGGTTCCGCTGCGGTCGGCGCTGCTCGGCCAGGTGAAGTTCGTGCGGCATGGGTTGACGTATCGCGTGCCGGGCATGGGCCAGGCGGACGGCAACATTGGCCTGGGTTCGCCGCGCGATGCCGAGGACGCCTGGGAGATGCGCAAGTTGTGGTGCGCCGCCATCGGGGTCGATCCGGAGCGGATCGTGACGATGGGCCAGGTGCATGGGAATGACGTCCTTCGAGTTGGTGAGGCCGACGCTGGCAAGGGCTCGCGGGATCGAGGTACGTCGGCCGGGTACGCCGATGCCCTGATCACGAATGAGCCGGGCGTGGTGCTGACGACCCTGCATGCCGATTGCCAGCCGATCCTGATCGTCGATCCAGAGCGCAAGGCGGTGGCGGCGGTGCATTCTGGATGGCGCGGGACGGTGGCGGATGTGGGTGGCGCGACGGTGGCGGCGATGCGGCGGGATTTCGGCAGCAATCCGGCGGACCTGCTGGTCTATCTCGGTCCGGCCATCGGGCCGGACGCGAACGAGGTTGGCGACGAGGTGATCCAGGCGTGGTTGGAGCAGGCGCGAGACCTGGGAGACGCGGCCAATGACGCCGTGCTGAAGCCCGGGCCGAAGCACCACTTCAACGTGCCGGCGGCCAACCGGATGCTGCTCGTCCGGGCCGGTGTGCGGCCGGAGCACATCGAGACGTCGCCCATCTGCACGAAGACCAGCAAGGATTCGTGGTTCTCCCACCGGGGGCACGGCCCCAATACCGGCCGTGAAGGCGCGCTGATCGCGATTGTGGAGGACGGTTCGTGAACTCGCTGAATGGTGCTGGGGAGTCGCCGCTGAGGCGGAATATCGACGAGATTCGCGAGCGGGCGCATTTGGCGGCGCTCGAGGCTGGGCGAGACCCAGGCGAGATCACGATCACCGCTGTCTCGAAGACGTTCTCGCGGGAGTTGGTGGACGAGGCGTACCGGCTGGGGCTGACGAACTTTGGCGAGAATCGCGTGCAGGAGGCGAAGGCAAAGTTCGAGGGCGACCTGCCGACGGACATGCGACTGCACCTGATCGGCCAGTTGCAGACCAACAAGGCACGACAGGCGGTCGCGCTGTTCGACCGTATCGAATCGGTGGACCGGCCGTCGCTGGTTCAGGCGCTGGTGAAGGAGGCCGCCAGGGCGGACACGCTGGTCTCGGTGCTCCTGCAGGTCAACATTGGGCGGGAGCCACGGAAATCCGGGTGCATGCCGGAGGACGCGGCGAGCCTGGTGGAGACGATCGTTGCTTCGCGTCACCTTCGACTCGATGGGCTGATGGGGATCGCGCCAATGGTGGACTGCCAGGAGGATGCGCGCCCGTACTTCCGGCTGCTGCGTGAGCTGCGCGATGAGCTCGCCGTGGCTCATCCGGAGTTGGGGCTGGATGCGCTCTCGATGGGGATGAGCGGCGACTTCGAGGCGGCGATCGCCGAGGGGGCGACCCACGTGCGGATAGGGTCGGCGATCTTCGGCAGCAGGTGAGTTCAGTCTGGAATGACCTTGATACCCTCTTTCCTTGCAGCCGACGCGAGCTTTCTATCAAGCGTCGCCAACGGCACATCGAGCCGAGCGGCAAGTTCGAGGTAGGCGGCGTCGTAGGCTGTCAGGCGGTGTCGTTCGGCCAGTTTCATGGTGATGGTCCATGCACGGTCGGTCGAGATGTCATCGATTTCTATCGGCAGTTCACTGAACTCGATGAACTGCTGCTCTGCGTAGAATTGGTCAATGCGTTGTCGTAGAAGTGCCAGCCCGATGCCGTTGGCAAACTCCCATCGCCAGAGCGCGGGAACGATTGCCCCATCATTCGCGATTTGACTGGTCATGTGTGCCGCATCCTTTGCCGCGTGCTCACCAAATGCAATCGCCAGCGCGTAGGAGGCGTCCAGTACGATAGTCACGAGCTAGGGACGCCCTTCGTCTATCCACTCTCTGATCTCGTCGAGAGTGATCTTGCTTCGCCGCTGGATGATCTCGGCGTTTCGCACAATACGTTCCGCCGCCGCCAGGGCGCGTTCTCGGTCGTGACCGGATTCAATGGGACTGAGCCGCGCGACCGGTTGGCCCCGGTGCGTGATGACGAATTCCTCCCCCGATCGAGTTCGCTCCAGCAGCGCCGCGAAGTGCGTTTTCGCTTCGAAAGCACCCACTTCATTTGGGGGTCGTTTCGTGTCCATTGCTGTCATGGGTTTTGCCTCCTCTCACCCAGAAACGACGAACGGTTAAGGCCGTCCCTCTTCAATCCAGGATTTGATCTCATCGGTCGTGAGGTTGGGAATTGGATGCTTGCGGACATATTCCCTCAACCGGGCGATGGCGGCCCGGGCTTCTTCAGGATCATGTGCCTTTTTCACTGGCCCCAGCACCGCGTATGGCTCCCTCGTTTGGTGATGATAATTTCCTCGCCCTGACTTGCTCGTTCCAGAAGGTTTGACAGGTGCGTCCTGGCGTCAAATGCTCCGATGGTTTTCATTGCCGACCTCCTGCCAACTAGTTTATCAACCAGTTAGTAGAAGTCAATCTCAATCGTCTTGAGGGCATGGCAGGGATCAAGGTTCGATCAGGCTGGGGTGGCGAGGGGTTCGGGTTCGGCAATTGGAGCCTGTTGGCCGGCGATGCGAAGGGCATCGACGAGTTCGCGGTAAAGCGAATCGGTGGCCAGCAGGTCGTTGTGGGCGCCCTGAGCGCGGATGTTGCCCGCGTCCATCACGATGATCCGGTCGGCGTCAATCACGGTCGAGAGCCGGTGGGCGATGGTGATGACGGCGCCGCGGCTGGCTCGGTCGTGAATGCAGCGGTGGATGGCGGATTCGGTGATGCCGTCGACCTGGGCGGTGGCCTCATCCAGTAGCAGGATCTCCGGCGTGCGGAGGATGGCCCGGGCGAGGGCGATGCGCTGGCGTTGGCCGCCAGAGACCTCCGAGGACTGCAGGGAGGTGTCGAGACCGTCGTCCAGCGAGAGGATCTTCTCGTCGAGCCGCACCTCGTGCAGCACCTTCCAGATCTCGTCCTCGGTGGCGTCCGGATGCGTGAAGAGCAGGTTCTCGCGAATGGCGCCTGGCACGATCGGCGTTTCCTGCTCGACGTAGGCGAGGCGCCCGCGAATATCGTGGTGTGTGAGCGACGAATATGGCTGGCCGTCGATCAGGATGTCGCCGGAGTCCGGCTCGATGAAGCGCAGGATCAGTGAAAAGAGTGTGGTTTTACCGGCGCCCGACGGGCCGACGATGGCGACGTGACCGGTGCGTGGGATATCGAAGGAGATATCGCGGACGGCGGGCTCGAGGTCAGTGCCGTAGGACGCGGTGACGTTGCGGAAGGCCAGCAGCGGAGCGTCGCCGATGGGAGCCGAAGGCGTGGCGGGGACGAGCGCGCGATCGGTTTCCTGTTCGATGCGGCTAACCTCGCGGATGCGACCCGCGGCGGCCAGTCCCGACTGAAGCGTGGTGAGGCTCTGGCTGATCTCCATGATCGGTCCCATCAGTCCAAAGGCGTAGAGCAGGAACGCGATCAGGCTGGAGACCTCGAGGTAACCCTCGGACACGCGCCATGCGCCGAAGCCGAGGATGACGATGATCGCCATCTGCACTCCGGACCAGGCGATGACCCACGCGAAAGCGCCGCGGCGAACGGCGCGAACACTGTGCCGGGCGGACTCGTTCGCCGCGATGAGGATGACGTCCGCCTGGCGATCTTCGGCGCGGCTGGCCTTGACGGTGCGGATCGCGCGGAGGGCGCCTTCGAGTATGCCGCCGAGCTTGCCGACCGATTCCTGCGCTTCCTGTTGCGCCCGGCCGATGCCCGGCATCAACAGCACGAAGAGGACGACGACGATGGCGACGGAGATCATGGTGGCGCCGAGGAGTGGCGGGTCGAGGACGCCCATCAGAATGAGCGATCCCACCAGCATGATCGCGCCGTTGATGAGACCGACGAGTGAGGACGATGCGGCTTCGCGGAGAAGAACGGTGTCGGAGGTCACGCGGGTGACGAGTTCACCGGTCGGGCGGCTGGTGATCTCGCCCACCCTGGCGCCAAGGAATCGCCTCACCATGCCGGAACGCGCTTCGAGCACAATGCGCTCGGCCAGGGTGCCGAGCAGGATCCATTGCCAGAGCGAGATGATCGATCCGACGATCAGCAGACCGATCAGGACGAGGATCGGGCCGGACAGCGACGTGGAATCCGCGAGGCTGTCGAGCACCCACTTGGTCACCATCGGGCTGGCGAGACCCGCGGCCGAACCTGCAAGGGCGAGCAGCAATCCGAGAGTCAACGTGGGAACGTGAGGACGGGCGAAGGACCAGAGGATGGCCATGCGGCTGGGCTGCTCGGGCATGCGTGGAGCTCCTGGTGGCGCGGAAGGAAGGTAATCGCCGATCCATATTAGGACACAGTCGTCCCATTTTTGTCAAGCCCCGTTTCGGTTCGCGTCGTCGACGTAGTACACTGGCTCCATGATTGATTCGATCGCCACTTCCACCGGCTCACCGACGAGGACACGGACGCGCAACGCGATCCTGACGGCGGCGGTTGGGGTGTTGACCCAGAACCGGTCCGCGTCGCTGGCCGATATCTCCGGCGCCGCTCATGTGGCGCGCAGCACCCTTCACCGGTATTTCCCCGACCGCGCGGCCCTGCTGGATGCGGTGCGGCGGTTCGCCGGGGAGCAGGTCGAGGCCGCCACGCGGCGGGCCAGGATTGACGAGGGCTCCGCGAGCGAGGCGCTCCTGCGACTATGCCACGAGTACTTCGACAATTGGCACATGCTGATGTGGGTGTACCAGGAGAGCCTGGGCGAAGGATGTGAACAGGATGCCATCAGCGAGGAACTCGATCCCGCGATCGGCGCGCTGATCGCCCGCGGGCATGTGGACGGCTCGATCGACGCCAGCATGCCCAATGCCTGGATTCAGCACCTGCTGTGGGCGGTGCTCTATACGGCTTGGGAGTACGTTCAGATGGGAGAGTCGAAACACGACGCCCTGGCCCTGGCGCTGGCCTCGCTTGAGAAGGTGATCCGCCCACAACGGTCCGTTGTCGTTCCGCCGGTGATTTCCCACCGGTCCTGACATCGCTGGAGAAGCCAATACGTCTCGCGAAACCGATATACCAAAGGGGATGGTTCGCCACCATCCCCTTTGGCTTGAGCCGGGTTCCGGAACCCCGTGCGCTATGGCGCCGGTGTCGCCACATCCGGGGTTGCTCCCAGGGTGAGGCCCATGGCATCCAGAATGAGGCCCAACCGTTCCTGCTCGCTCTGGAACGTGGCGAGGTCGCCCTGGTTCAGGGCCGACTGGGCGCGATCGTAGGTGGCGATGGCTTCCTCGGTGAGTTCCGCCTGCGTCATGCCGGCGAACTCGCCCGCGTCTGGCGGGGCCACGTTTTCCTCGCTGGTGTCCGGAACCGGGTCCTGGCCGTCCGGTGACTCGACGGTGTCCGGAACGTCCTCTTCGAGTTCGCCAACGGAATCCGCGTTGGGATCGGCCAGGGCGTTGATCGATTCCTCAAGCGTCGGGCGCATCACCACCTGCTGGTTGGTGGCGACTATCACGCGGACCAGCTTCGGCGCGGCGGCCGTGGAGTCGCGGGATTGCAGGTAGAGCGGTTGCACATAGAGCATGGCGTCGTTGACCGGGATAACGAGCATGTTGCCGCGTATCACCTCGGTCCCGCTCTGGTTCCAGAGCGCGATTTGCTGCGAGATTTCCGGGTCCTGGCTGATCTGGGCGTCAATCTGCATCGGGCCGAACACGGTCACCTGCCGCGGGTAGCGGTACTGGCGCAATCGAGTCACGCCCGTTTCGTCGGCGGTGCCGGCGAACCAGGCGGTCAGGTTCTGGCGTTGCTGGCCACCGCCGGGCGTGAAGGGCACGGTGAGCGCGAATTCGTTCACCGTTTCGTGCGGAAGCGCCTGGGTCACGAAGTAGGGTTCGACCTGCTGGACCGTATCGCCGATCCGCTCCTCGGCCACCATCCACTGGTCTTCGCCGTCGTAAAGCGAGCGGGTGTTGTCGACGTGGTAGGTGGACCAGACTTCGGACTGGACCCTGAACATGTGCTCGGGATAGCGGAAATGCCGGGCGATGCTGGCCGGAGCCTCTTCCACCGGGGTGAAGAGATCGCCGTAGACCTCGCCGTAGGCATCGGCGATGGGGTCGTGCTCGGAGGTGCGATAGAACGTGGTGGTTCCGTCGTAGGCGTCGACCACCACCTTGACGCTGTTCCGGATGTAGTTCTGGCCATCGTACTTGGTGGCCTGGGGATACCGGTCCGTCGAGGTATAGGCGTCGATGATCCAGTACAGCTTGCCATCGGCGACGACGAGATACGGGTCGGTTTCGTATTCCAGGAAGGGCGCGACTCGTTCGACGCGGTCGACTATGTTGCGAGTGAGGACGAGACGGGAATCGCCGGTAAGCTGACCGCTGATCATCACATTGCGGTCGTTGAGGGTGAGCGCGGCGAGCGCCCGGGTGAACGGGTTGCCGAGGCTGATCGACCCGGCCGGGACGCCCTGGAATCCCTCCTGGCCCATGTTGTCGTCGATGCCGGTGAACTCGGTCTGGTCGGTGTTGATGATGATCCATTCCTGGTCGAGTTCGCTGAAATAGATCTCGGGCTGGTCGATGGCGAGTTCGGGCGGTCCCACCGGCGGCACGTCGCGCACGATCATGACGGGCCAGCCATCGGACGAGACCTGGCTGACCGGGCTGATGACCGCGCCGTAGCCGTGGGTGTAGGCGAGATGGGTGTTCGTCCAGGTGCGCGCGGTTTCCGGGAGCCCGTTGACGTTCAGTTCGCGGGCGGAGACCAGAACCTGGACCGGCTGGCCATCGAGCATGTACCAACCGATATCGATATCGGCGAACTCGTAGTAGGGCACGAACGACTGGAGTTGCTGGAAGATGGGCGTGACGACACGGTAGTCCCAGATGCGGACATTGGACATGGGCGGCTCGTCGGCCGGGAGTTCGGAGGGTACGATCGGGTCCTGACCGGTGAGTTCCGTCACCTCAACATCGTAGAGACCGAACCCATGCCGGGTCATCTCGATATTGCGGGCGATGTACTTCTCCTCGCGGTGGAACTCGTTCGGCTCGACCGCGAAGCGCTGGACCATCACCGGCAGCAGTGGCGTGAGGATGATGGCGAGAAAGGCCCAGCCGCCAAGCAGCCCGATCAGCCATTTGGGGCTGCGGAGGACGAAACCGGAAAGCAGCCCAATGCCGATCACGGCGGAAATGAGGGCCATCATCCAGTTGAGTGGCCGCACGACATTGACATCGGTGAAGCCGGGGCCAATGACGACACCGCGATTGGAGAACACGAGTTCGAAGTTGCCGAGGACGTAGCCGAAGGCGATCAGCAGCAACATCACGCAGCCGAGCGCCGAGAGATGGCGCAGGGCGAAGGTTGGCACATCGCCCCACTTGCCATACCGCACGCCGAGGCGCACGAGGTAGATGAAGGCCACCGCGGCCAGCGTGATCCCGACAATGAGCATCAGCGCGCTTTGCAGGCCGTGCAGCACCGGCAGGGTGAACACGTAGAAGCTGACATCACGGCCGAAGGTGGGATCCTTCACGCCGAAGTCGGTTGCCCGGATGGCCATCCAGGCTTCTCGCCAGAAATCCTTGCTGGCCCAGCCCACGATCAGGCCGAGGGCGATGCCGCCGATGATTCCGATGAGGTTCAGGGCGTGCAGGCTGAAGCGGCCAATGCGCCCTTCTCGCGGGATCGCCGCGTTTCGGGAATTACGGATCGCGAACCGGACATTAGCGATGAATACGGCCGCGGTGAGGATGGAGGTAATGAGGAACGTAGCCGTCACCCCGATGTAGTTGGTGACGATGATGCCGCGATAACCCATGCTGCCGAACCAGAGCCAGTTGATCCAGAACGGGGCGGTGATCGATGCGACAAGGAACAGGAGCACGATCACGAGCAGCGCGATCAGCATCCTCCTGGTGGAGGCGGAAATGGCGAACCGGGATTGCTTCTGACTGGATGAAGCCTTCGGGGCCGATGGTTTGGCGCCGCTTTTGTCGCGAGAGAAACGCTGAAACACTCTGCCCCCTGATCGTGAATGGCCGGGATGGAAACCCGCTGGTGAACACGCCTGGGGCGCCGCCAGTCGAGGAACGCATGCTGCGTTGAGCATACGACACTTCACACGTTTTCATGATTGAGGTGCGACCATGCCATCGACGGACTCGTCGGCCGGGGGACGTAGGAGGACCAGGATTTGGCACACGATTTCGACCCGAACGAGCTGCTAAGGCCGGGAGCGTATCCATGGCGCCCCGCTGACGTGGAATTGATTGAGACGCACATTTCGTGGGTGTTCCTGGCGGGGGACAAGGTTGTGAAGGTGAAGCGGCCATTGAAGCTCGACTTCGTGGATCACACGTCGTTGGAACAGCGGCGCTGGTCGTGCGAGGAGGAGGTGCGCCTCAACCGGCGGCTGACCAGAGGTGTCTATCTCGATGCCGTGCCGATCACGGCCTCGACTTCGGGAATGGAGGTCCAGGGCGATGGTCCCGTCGTCGAATGGGCGACGTTGATGCGGCGGATGCCAGCCGGTGGGATGCTCGATGTGCTGCTTGCGGACGGCCGGGCGCCCGGGAATCTTGCCGAAATCATCGCTGAGCGGCTGATTCCCTTTCACAACCATGGCGCACCCCCCTGCGAGGGGAATCCGGACGAGGTCACCGCGATGGTGCTGGACGTGGTGACGGACAACCTCGACGAACTCGGTGGCTATCCGCTGGCGCCGGTGCGGCTTGGCCTTATCCAGCGGTCGATGCGCGAGTTCATCGAGCGTGAACGATCTCGCCTGGTGGAGCGGACCCAGGATGGCTGGGTGCGCGATGGGCATGGGGATTTGCGGTGTGATCACATCTGCATCGAGCCGGAAGGCGTGCAGGTATTCGACTGCGTCGAGTTCAACGCGGAACTGCGGTGCGCGGACGTGGCGAGCGACCTGGCGTTCCTGTTGATGGACCTCCACCGCCTGGGCGCCGGTGAGGTAGCTGGCGGCCTCCTGCAACGATATCGAGCGGCGGGGTTCGACCTCCCCGATGATGTGCTTCGGCTCTACTGGGCACACCGGGCGCTGGTGCGGGCAAAGGTCGCGCTCATTCGCGATGCGCAGGTGGGTGGCAACGGACCGAGCGAGCACGCCAGGGAAGCGCTGGAGTACATGCGCCAGGCGAGCGCGCGGGTGCTGACGGTTTCGCCCGCACTGATCTGCACCAGCGGTCTGAGCGGGACCGGCAAGTCGACCGTGGGCGGGGAGTTGGCGGAGACCCTCAGGATCGAGGTCGTGGCATCGGACACGGTGCGGAAGGCGCTCGCCGGTATCGAGGCGACATCCCGGGAGGGCGCCGGGGCTGGCATCTACTCGGGCGACTGGACGGAACGCGCCTATGCTGAGATGCGCCGTCGAGGCGGCGAGGCGCTGGATGAAGGGCGGGCGGTCCTGCTCGATGCGACGTTCCTCGACCCGGGACAGCGGAACCTGGCGGCGGACCTCGCCCGGCGACATGGCGTGCCGTTCGTGCTTCTGGAAACAGTGACCGACGAAGCGGTCGTGGTTCAGCGGCTGGAGGCGAGATCGGCTCGCGATGATTCGGTGTCCGACGCCGGGGTGGCGATCCATCGCCGGCAGCGGGAACGGTTCGAAGCCTCGCCGCCCATTGTCCCGGAGGGCGCGGTGCATATCGTGGTCGACACGACGTCCACGGACATCGCGGTGATGGACCCGGTGCTGGCCGAGCTCGAACGCGCTGGCGTGATCCGGCCGGAGATTCCCGCCCAAGGTGTTTGAACGGTGGTGTTCCGAGGTTATTGAGCCAGTCAGAGGAGTGGGTTCGCGAGGCTGGCCGCGTGGGAAGTTCGCCTACACTGTACGGATCGACTTCGCCCGCGCGGCTCGCGCTTTGTTCCAGGTGCATCTTGACCAACTCGACCCAACCGATCTCGCCCGCCACTGATCCTCGCGTGACCGTCCAGAGCCTCGGGAGCGGCAGTTCCGGAAATGCCTTCCTCATTACGTCTGGTGAAACCAGCCTCATGCTCGATTGTGGCGTGGGCATTCGCACGATCCGGAAAGGACTTGGCGAGCGCGGCCTGGCCATCCGCGACCTCGACGCCGTGCTGATCACGCACGAGCACACCGACCACATCCGTACCCTCTCCTGCGTGACCGGTACGGACGTGCCGATCGTATCGACGCTGGGTACGTGTCGCCGGGGGAACATCCCCCCTCCGCAGTGGGAGCGGATCGAGTACCACCGCCCGCTTCAGGTAGGCGAGATTTCCGTGTGGGCGGTGATGGTGAAGCACGACGCGGCCGAGCCCTGCGGGTATCTACTGGAAACGCCGACCGCCAGAATCTCGATCTTTACCGACCTGGGTTCGTGGCACGACCGCTTGGTCGAACCGATCGCCGCCAGCGATCTGGTGGTGCTGGAGTCGAACCACGACCTGGAGATGCTCCGGAGCGGCCCCTACCCCATGCACCTCAAGCGCAGGGTCGCTTCCGACGCGGGTCACCTCTCGAACGAGATGTGCGCGACATCGCTGGCCTCGACGCTGGCATCGGCCAGGCGGGAGCCGGAGATCTGGCTGGCTCACCTTTCGAATACGAACAACGAGCCGCTGATCGCCGAGCGCGAGACATGTGAAGCGTTGCGGGATCGTGGTGTCGGGTCCTCAGTGACCGCGTTACCGCGCACCTCGCCAGGCCCGCTCTGGTTCCCGCTCGCCAACGATGCGCGAGAATCGGCGGCCTGGGCTCCCGCGGCGCCGAAGCTTCCGGTGCGGCAACTTGGCATCGAGGCGTTGCTGTAGCTGGCCGAGACCGGGAACCGATGCGCGGGAAATCCGGGGCGGCGAAGGCCGGTTGGCTATACTCCGGACAGGATTGACGGTTGATCTTGGGCGGGAGCATTTCGCTGGATGAGTGTAGTTGAGCTATTTCACGATCGCCTGGCGACGACGGTCGTGCTGTTCTTCCTGGTGGCCGGTGTCTGGGGGCTGATCGAGTTCGCCCGGGGCGGTGTGCTCGGCGGCGCCGTTGCCGGAATGCTGCTGATCGGTCAAGGCCTGATCGTGGTGCAGGG
>CAZUPA010000016.1:4550-6993 GCA_964622205.1 uncultured Sphaerobacteraceae bacterium | reverse complement strand
TCACCGATCCCCAGCATGCTCCCAGTCTGCCCGGCATCATTTCGGAGGAGTTTCTGGCGACACTGCGCGACCATGGCGCGAAACGGGCATTCCTGTTTGGCAGCTTTGCCCGGGGAGAGGCGACTCCAACCAGCGATGTCGATGTACTGGTGGAGTTTGACCAGCCGAAGCCCCTCTTCGACGAGCTTCGATTGGCCGAGCGCCTCCAGGAGATTTGCGGACATCCCGTCGACCTGATGTCTGATATTCACCCCGCGTTCGCCCCGTATATTGTCCCAACACTGATCGCTCTACCGCCGTGAGCAGGCCGCACAAGCCCTATCTCGAACTCATTCGATCCGCGCTCGACGCCATCGACTCATATCGGCCAGAAAACTGGGAGGCATTTCAAATGTCGCCCATGGCGCAGGATGCCATCCTGATGCGCATGCAGTAAATCGGCGAGAACATGGCTCACATTCGACGACTCGATGATGAGCGGTTCGTCGAGGTCGGCCAGGACTCCTGGCATCGTTTCATTGGCCTGCGGAGTATCATCTCCCACGGATACCGCCGGATTAGGCTGGGCCAGATCTGGCATATCATCACGGAAGAGCTTCCGCCGTTTCGCGCCTCTCTTGAGGTGTTGGATGAAACTGACCATTGATTATGACCGGCAAACGAATTCCGCCATCCATGGCTTCACCAGCCCTGTCGCGACGCGTGATCCAACTTCGCTCAGGGTCTTGAACGACATGGGAGCGGGGTGACGGTGGCTGTCCGGTGCCAACGTCACTCGAAACGTACACCTCTGAGCGGCGCGCCATGGCTGGCGCGTCGCTGTCGTTAACGAGTCCCGGATTGCTTGATTCCATGCCGATAATTGGCCAATCCGTGACTGACAGTCACACTGGCGGAACGGTACGTTCATCATTGACACGTGATCGCTGGCAACGTACAATCCGACCGTACAGTGTGACGCGTACACCTCGCCTGACAAGGCAAATCGAGGTTGTGTGGAGCAACTTTCGGACTGAAAGGAGTCGTCGTGGAGTCCGAGTCCCGAGACTACCAGGAGGTCATGGACAACGCGCTGCAACTGGTTTACAGCCATCATCATCGCCTGGTGACCCAGCTTTACCCTGAGTCGTTCCGGCCGTTGACACTGGACCAGCTTCGCAGTGGACCGTTTGGCCAGGATCTTCTTCGCCTCGCCCGGTTGGCACGTGGCCATACCCGGGAAGACAAGGAACGTGTGCTGGAGGCCATCGATTCGGTCGTTCAGCTGTTGTTCTGGCCGGTGGCCGCGGAGGATTATTCCGTGCCGCGCGCGTTCTGGGACACAGATCTGGGCCGGATGCTGGCGCTGGCGAAGTACAGGGCCTATGACCCCAGCGAGTTGGTGAGTATCGGGAACGCGGCACAGCAACTGGGAGTGACGCGCCCGACCATCTATCGCTGGATGGACGATCGATCGCTGAACTACGTGCGGGACGACATGAGCGGCCGGACGTTCGTGGTGAGGCGGGATATCGAAAACCTGAAGCGGGTGGCGAGCGCGAGCGAGTTCTAGCGCGACAACTACCCGGCGGCGGGAAGCTGTTTTCCAGGGGACAACACAACAATTCGGATGGAGCAAAGCGGCTGGTGAGCAATCTCGCCAGCCGTTTTGGTGTCCGGAATATGGGATTGCTTGGATAGTCCCGTGATGGCCGTCGCCCGCGTCGTTCGTAGGGCTATATATCACTGTCAAGCACCAGATTCCCGCCGGGGCTAGATCGCCGTTGACATGGGTAGGCGAACACCCAACAATGCTGGGGTGATACGGAATCCGCGTAATCAATGGAGGAACGGGCGGCGACAGGTGAGCCGGAAATAGTCAAGGAATGTACGGATCGACGGCCTGCGTAGCAGGTCTGTCGATCCTGTTTCCGCCGCGAGGCGTGCCCACCCCGCCAGGACAGCCACACGCTCGCCCGCGGCTCGCTGGGACTGTCCCTACCGACTCCGCGTTCGTGAGGCGCATACTGATCCCCAAGGATTCACACGGAGTCGGTATGAGGGGCTACACATCTGTTCGGGCACGCGATTCGTGGGATCATCCTGGAGTGGCGGGTCCCGCCAGCGTCGTCACAGGGCACATCCGATGAAGCAGCGCATGCACCGCAACTGGAAACTGGTTCGCGCGAGCTGGCTGTTCCTCCTGCGCCATCGAATGCTCCTCCTCTACCCACTGCTCTCCACCGCCGCGGTCTCGGTTGTTGCCGGCTATGTGCCGCTGGCGCTGGTACGGGCGCGGATCGCGGAAGAGAACGCCGTGTTCGCCCTCACGCCGCGGGGCATCCTCGGATTTCTGATTCTCTATATCGCGACCTGTACCACCGTCCAGTTCTTCAACGTGATGCTGGTGGCGGACGCGGTCGCGCGGATCGACGGTTCGTATCGATGGCGTCTCAATGGATGG
>CAZUPA010000016.1:0-4450 GCA_964622205.1 uncultured Sphaerobacteraceae bacterium | reverse complement strand
CGCTGATCGACTACGATCCCCTGTCGTTCGCCATGGCCGTGCTGTGGCTGACGACGTTTCTCTTCCTGTTCGTTACCGGGTCGGCGGTGAGCACGATCTATTGCACGGCTGTCTACCGTCATTGCGTTGGCCGGCCGATATCCGGGTTCGACGCGCTCAACGAAATCCCAGGCGCGGAACCCAACGGCAACAATCGAGCGGAACCGGCTCAGCCCGGGACGGTCACGGGCTGACGAGCGGTCGCGTCCCGCGCCCGAACCCTGGGAACCGGAGACTACGCGAGGTCGCGGTAGCCGGAGAGGTCCGAGATGCCGACCACCTCACCATTCCGCGTGTAGAGCTTGGGGAGGCGGGCGGCCAGGCCGACGATGAAGTCGTGGGCGATGCCGCCGGACAGGACCGCGAGTTCGTTGAAGGTGGGCGCGCCAGCCGTCGCCTCCGTGCCGTCGCCGACGATGATCACCGGCTCCCCCTCATCGATGTCGAGGCCGTCGGGAACCCGGATCACGGTCTGATCCATGCTCACCCGGCCAATGACATCGGCCCGCTGCCCGCGGACCGACATGTAGCCGACGTTCGAGAGCGTGCGGCGGTAGCCATCGGCATAGCCGAGCGACACCAGGGCGGCGCGACCGGGAATCTCGACGGAGTACGTGCCGCCGTAGCCAACCGCGTCGCCTGGCGCGAGGTCGAAGACGCGAGCGACCCGGCCATGGATGGTGGTGGTCGGCTGGAAGGCATCGCCGAGCGGCATCTCGGGGTCGGGATCGAGGCCATGGGTGGCGATGCCGCTGCGCACCTGGTCCTTGTGATACTCGGGAAAGCGCAGCGTGGTGGCGCTGTTGGCGACGTGCTGGATGGGAATCTCGATGCCCGCGGCCCGGAGATCGGCGATGCACTGGTCGAACACCGCCGCCTGCTGGTGCGTAAAGGCGGGGTCGTGGGCGTCGGCCGAGGCGTGGTGGGACATGATCCCGTCCAGCCGGAGTTGCGGCAGGCTGGCGATGACCTTCGCCAGCTCGACGACCTCGCTCGGCGCGGCGCCGAAGCGGCGCATGCCGGTGTCGATCTTGATGTGGACGGAAACGGGTTCCTTCGTCAGGCTGGCCTTCACCTCGGCGGCCAGTCCTCGCGCGAACCCGGCTTCGGCGACAACAATGCCGAGCCGGTTGCCGATCGCCCGGCCCCGCTCGGCGCGGCCAATCGCGCCGAACACCAGGATCGGCACATCGGAGATTCCGGCGACCCGCAATTGGGCGCCCTCGTCCACCGTCGCCACGCCGAGCGCCTTCGCGCCGGCCGCGACCGCCGCCTTGGCGATCGGCACGGCCTCGTGTCCGTAGGCGTTGGCCTTGACCACGACCAGGAGGCGGACGTCTGGGCCGATGATGTCCAGGAGCGCCCGGATATTCCGCTCGTAGACGTCGAGATCGACGAGCGCGACGACGGGGCGGCCGCCCCATTCGAGCGCGGCCTTGTGTGGCGCCGTCGCCAACTGCGTGTTCATGCTGTGCCGCCTGTTTCCTACCCCTGGTTCTCCAGGGCCGAAATGATCCTGACGAGGTCCGACCGGGAGACGATGCCAACCACCATCAGGTCGTCGTTCAACACCGGGATCGGATTGATGCGCCGGTCGACCATCAGCGTCGCCACTTCGGTGAGGGTGGCGGTGTCGCGGATGCTGATTACGGGTGAGGTCATCAACTGCCGGGCATTGACCGCCGTCACCTTGCGCATCTCCTCTTCGAAAGCGGGACCCGCGTCGGCCATGAAGATCGCGTCGAGGAACGGGACCGGCGTGGGGATGTCAACGTCGGCCTCGCGAGCGATCAGGTCGGCCTCGGTGACGATGCCAATGACCTTGTTGTTTTCGACAACGGCGACACCGGGCACCTGGTAGTCGACGAGGATTTTCGCGGTTTGCCCGATCGTGCTGTCCGGGCCGACGGTTGGCACGTCGGACCGCATGATTCGGGTGACCAGCGGATCCACTCCCTGATCCTCGCTGGCTCGATCGTTCGAAGACATTGTCATTCCCCCATGGAGCTGATGTGTGCGTGGTTCGCCGGCCTAGCTGGCCAGCAGCGAGATCTCGTTGGCGATTGCGTCTGGCAGGTCGGACGCCACGACTCCGAGCATGCCGAACCGGTCTTCCACGCGTAGCGCGGCGCGTGGGCCGACATAAATGGCGAGCGCGGCCGAATCGAGCAGCGAGCGGGTCTGGGCTACAAGGCCACCAATGACTCCGGCGAGAACATCGCCCGAACCGGCCGTGGCCAGCGAGGCGGCGGCGAGGTCGGCGACGATGGTGATTTCACCATCGGAGACCACGGCGTTGCCACCCTTGAGCAGGACGGTCTGTTGCCAGGTGCTGGCGGCTTCTTGAGTGATGGAGACGGGGTCCGCCGTGATCTCTTCCACCGGGCGGTTGAGCAGGCGGGCCATTTCGCCGGGATGCGGGGTGAGGACGAGGCGCTGGGCTGGCAACGATTCCCACCAGCGTTCCTGCCGCGCGAGCCAATTCAGCCCATCGGCGTCGAGAACGACGCTGGCGTCCCCCTCGCTGAAGATCGAGGCCGCGGCGACCTCTTCCTTACTGTCGCTGGCGGAGGTGTCCGCGCCGAAACCCATCCGACGGCGAACGGCTTCCGACCGGCCGCCGAAGCCGAAGAGGCTGGCCAGGAGGGTGTCGCTGGCTTCGTCCGCGCCAAGGCCAGGGCCAATCACGAGGGCGTGGGTACGGTCGAGATGCTCGCGAATGAGTTCGGTCGCGCGGCGGGCGCCGCTTGAGGATTCGGTTTCTGGAAGCGGGATGTAGGCGACTTCCGGGATGCCGGACGCGATCATGCCGATCACGCTCCGGCTGGTGGCGAGGTGGACGATGCCAGCTCCTGCCCTACCCGCCGCCCGGCTCGCGAGCATCGCGGCGCCGGGATAGGCCGGGGACCCCGCGACGACGATCACGCCGCCGACACCCCACTTGTGGGCGGCCAAATCGCGCTCCGGAAGGAGATCGCGGGCCATGGATTCATCAATCACGGTTCGAGTTACGTCAACCATATGCGTGGGCGCCTCGTTATCTCATCGATCCCTGGAAATCATCCGGTGGATTCGTCTTCTGGTCTGGATGGCATGGCCACTCCCCCAGCCGCGGCGAGCGCGGCTCCGGTGGCCAGTGGCGAGCGATTGACGGCGACGACGAATGCCATCGCGTCGGTGCGGGAATGCGTCAGCGAGACGCTGAAATCGGTCAGGCCAAGCTGGCGGGCACGTTCGGCGGCGCGGCCATGCAGGATCAGGACCGGTTTGCCCCGGCGGTTCGGCAGCACTTCCATCTCGCGCCAACGAATGCCGACGATGCCGGTGCCGAGCGCCTTGGAGGTGGCTTCCTTGGCCGCGAACCGGGCGGCGAGTTCGTTCACGCGGCCACGGTAACGTTGCCGCTCGCGTTCGGTGAAGACCCGGTTCAGGAACCGCTCGCCGAAGTCGTCGTAGGTGCGCTGGATGCGGGCGATCTCGATGACATCGATGCCCACGGCGATCGCGCCCTCGCGTTCGGGATCGAACTGGGGCTGGTACCAGCCTTCGCCTTCGCGAGTTTCGAGTTCAGGCTCGGCCCAGACCCGGCGTGGTTTTCGTTCCGTCATGGGGTTGCCGCCTCTTCGATGGTGCGTAGGTTGACGGGATGGCTGGCGCGGCCTCGGGACGCGACCGGCTGGTAGCGCTCGTCGAACCGGGCGAGCGCGGTCGCGAACGCACCGGTGTCGAGCGCGGCCCGGATTTCCTCCATCTGCCGCGCCAGGAACCGCAGGTTGTGGACCGAGGCCAGCCGCAGGCCGAATACCTCGCCCGCGCGGAACAAATGATGAATGTAGGCGGCGGTGAACCTCGCGCAGGCGGCGCAGTCGCAGGTTTCGTCCACCGGAGTGTGCTGATTCCGGTACCGGGCATTGGTGATGGTGATGCGGCCGTCTGGGGTGTAGAGCGCGCCATTTCTCGCGGCGCGCGTGGGCAGCACGCAGTCGAACATGTCGATGCCGCGAGCCACTCCATGCCAGAGGTCCTCGGGAGAGCCGACGCCCATCAGATAGCGCGGTTTGTTTCGTGGCAGGTGAGGCGTGGAGACTTCGAGCATTTCCGCCATCACCGGCTTCGGCTCGCCTACGCTCAGCCCGCCGACGGCGCAGCCCGCCACATCGGCGTCCGAGACCTGGCGGGCGCTCCGGATGCGGAGGTCGGCGTCCATGCCGCCCTGCTGGATGCCGAACAGCACCGAACGCGAGTCTCCCTCGCTGGTGCGGTGGTTGTATGCGCTTACGGCGCGTTCGAGCCAGCGCGCGCTGCGGTCGGTGGCGTCTTCGATGGCGTGGCGTTCGGCGGGAAGGCCGAGCACGTGATCGAGCTGCATCATGATGTCGGAGCCGTAGCCAAGCTGGAGGTCGACCACCGA
>CAZUPA010000015.1:0-34198 GCA_964622205.1 uncultured Sphaerobacteraceae bacterium | reverse complement strand
ACGGTGTTGTTGAGGGTCTCCTGATCGAGGGTGGGCAGCGGACCAAGCGCGCCCAAAACACGGCGTGTAGACACCAGACTTCCCTTCCATGAGGCGCGACAGGGCCTCACCAGGCGCGCGTGGCGCCGGCAAAACGCGACAGGATTGGTCATGGAATGCATATTGGCTGGACGTCAACCAGGGACCCGAAATGTGAGCCCACTCTAGGGATTGGCCATTCCTATGTCAATCACCCTATCGGCCCATCTCCTCGATCTCCGTCAAGAGCGATGTCAACGCCGAAGCCCACGATACCTGAGCGGGATCGTGGGCTTCATCCTGGCCGGTATGCGGTCAGACCTCGTCGATGAACTCGTCCACCACGTAGCCAGTGCCATGGGTGGCGCTGGTCACACGGTACCAGTCGTAGCCGCCGGCGGACGTGGGACCGCTGACGATGGTCAGGCGGTGGTTTTGTGGGAGCACCGCCAGGATCGTGCTGCTGGTGGTGGCGCTTGAGCGCAACCGCAGGTTCGGGTCGATCACGTAGACGGCTGTCCCGGCCGGATACCCGTCGCCCGTGGGAGGCGGCGTCGTACCGCCACCTTCGGCAAGCACATCCTCGATCACCCAGCCATCGCGACCGCCGGTGCGGATTTGCCACCAGGTGAACCCGCTGGCCGTGCTCGGTCCGGAAACGACCGTTCCCGTCGTGCCAACCGTCAGCACCGAAATCACGCTGTTGCCGGTTCCGGCGCCAGTGCGGAAGTTCACCCGCTCGGTGATCCGAATCGCCTCGCCAACGTCGAACCGTCCATCGGGTTCTTCGGGCTCTTCCGGTTCCTCGGGTTCGCCGCCGCCATCGACCTCGACCAGCCAATCCTCCACGGCCCAGCCGGTACCGGCGCTCGTGCTGATGCGCCACCAGGTGTAGCCGCTGCCCGTGCTCGGTCCGGAAAGGACCTCTCCGCGCGCGTCAACCTGGAGCACCGTGATCACGCTGCCCGCGGTGCTCGCCGCCGATCGCAGGTTCACGCGCTCGGTGACACGCACGGTGTCGCCCACGGCGAACTTGCCGGTCGGAGGCGGGATTGTGCCGCCATCGGTCTCCACCATCCAGTCCTGCACGGCCCATCCCGTGCCGGCGCTAGTCTGGATCCGCCACCAGGTGTACCCATTGGCGGACGAGGGTCCCCCCAGCACCGTGCCGGTCACGCCGGCGTTGAGGACGGTGACCACGCTGTTACCCGTGCCCGCGCCGGTGCGGAGGTTCATGCGCTCGGTGACGCGGATCGTATCGCCAATTTCGAACCTGCCGGTTGGCGGTGGCGTCGTGCCGCCATCGGTTTCCACCATCCAGTTCTCAACGCACCAGCCGTTCGTTCCAGTCGAATGGCGAACCTGCCACCAGGTGTACCCATTCGCGGTGCGCGGTCCGCCGACGACCGTTCCGGTGGCTCCCGCCTGCATCGTCAGGAGGACACTCGCCGAGGTTGTCGGATTCGACCGCAGGTTGGTGGTCTCAGTTATGCGGAAGGTATCGCCGGTGTCGAACTTGCCTTCCGGCGGGGCCTCGCCCAGCCGCAGGTAGTCCTCGACCACCCAACCGCCCCCGCGCGACTGGCTATACACGCCGTACCAGATGTAGCCGGTCACTTCGAGCGGCGGCTGCGACACCACGAACGAGGTCCCGGCGCCAGCGGTGGCGATCGGGCTCTGCGGAATGCCAGGGCGTGGCCGGATGTTGAGCGACTCCGTGGCGATCACGGTGTCCCCAACCTCGAACTTCACGCCGGCTGGATTCTCGTCCAATGGCGCGGGCGCCAGGGCGGTCGAAACCACCCAGCCGTCGCCAACCTGATGCACCCGGACCGGGTACCATTCCCGGCCCCCGGCATCCACCGGAACCGCCATCACGTGCGCCCAGGTGTCGCGGGTCGCGATTCCCACGATCCCGGCCGACTGGCTCGGCGAACGGCGGACATTGACCGTATCGAGGATGCGCAGGTTCAAGCCAAACGGGTAATCCGTGCCCGGCGATCCTGGCGGCAGCGGTGGATCGACGATCAGGAATTCGGCCGTGGCCCAGCCCGTCGCTCCGCTGCTCGTCGCCTGGAGCCGGTACCAGTTGCCGTTGTTCAATTGCTCGGGGCCATCGATCACCCAGGCGGTGGCACCGTTGGCCAGGCTCCCCGTGATCGTCCCGTTCGCGGTGCTTCGCAGGTTGAGCGCCGACCCGCCGGTTTGCACTCGAACCCGGTCGCCCGGAACGATGCCCGCCGCGAAATCGGTTTCGAGGACACCCGAGTCGAGCGTCTGGGCCACGAGTTGCCGCAACTCGGGCAGGTCGTTCCACAGGCGGTCACCCGGGCAGGTGGTGGCGTTCACATCGCGGTGGGAGGAAATGATGGGCAGGTCTGGGGCTTCGTGGAAGTCCGCGAACCCAAGCGGATCGAGGTCCCGCCCAACCCAGGCGCAGATCGAGACCAGCGCCGACCTGGCGGCCTCGCTGATGTCCACGTTCATGAAATTGCCGATGGTGGCGATGCCTGAGCTGCCGATGGCGAACTGGAACGAGTGCCCGCCAATGACATCCTGGCCGCCGTAGCGTCCCTGGTAGATACGGCCATTGTGGTCCACCAGATAGTTATAGCCAATGTCGCCCCAGCCCTGCTCCACGGCATGGTAGTAGTAGATGGAACGGATCGCGCCCGGCACGTCGACTGGCCGGTTCGCGGTTGCGGTGTGGTGGATGATCAGGTGGGTGACGGTCTCGTACTCCGGCGGCCAGATTTCGCCGAAGGAGGCGTTTCGCCAGCTTTCGTTGGCGCCCCACTGGGCGCGGGTGATGATTTCGGGCGGGGCCAGGGTTTCGGCGGTCAGCGTGGTGAACGCCCCTACACCTGATTCGGGTTGGATATCCTCTTCCCAGGGACCATCGGTGGGATCGATGTACACGAATGACAAACCCGCGACCTCGCCAGCCATCCTGTCGCTGTCGATCGTCTGGTAGCGCACCCACCGCGCGCCATCGGTAAACACAAGCGGTGTGAACAGGCGGCCATCGCGATTCGGCTGCCCCCCGTCCTCGGTGTTGGCGGCCACGTCGACCGTCTCGGTCCAGACCGAGCCATCCTCGCTGAACTGAATCGCGACGATTGGCCAGGTCCCGACATCGCCGTTCCAGCTTGCGCCTAGCGCCCAGAAGCGATAGTCCGCCTGGAAGGTGACCCACTCGCCCTGGGCGGCGTCGGCCGCGGATATCCCGTTCTCGGCCGGCACGAACCGGGTCGCCCTGGTTCCCCCCACTTCCTGGGCGGCCACCGGGATATTGGCGGTCGGAACCGCGCCGATGCCCGAGGCCGCCAGCGCGGCCACCCCGGCCGCGGCCTTGAGGACCACGCGCCGGTTGGCCGCCATGCGGGCGGCGGGACTGGAATCGACCGTGGTCGCGGGTACCGAATGGTCGTGTGGCCGGGTTGACTCCGGCGCATTGCTGGGCATGTGACTTGGGTCCCTTCCCGATGTTCCAGATGCCGCTTCAAAGGACTCTCAATCCTGTCGCCATGCACCCGGCCGGTGTTCCAATCTCTCCCCCGTCGTGTAGCGCGAGGAACTCCCGTGAGAAGCCGATCCAGACAGGGCCAGCGTTCGCCAGCCAGGTCCAGATGGCAATTGGCAAGCTTCTGGGCCCATCCAATCGCCAACGGGTTTCGGCTCATTCGTGTCCGATAGTACACCACGAGGGACCCCGGTCCACCATTGGATGCGACTCCGCCAGACGTTAAACGCGCAGGCGACGGGAATGGTGCTCCATCCGTCGCCTGGCTCCGCGGTGATTCGATTCAGTGATTACTTGAACGGGGAACTAAACCCTCGCTCGGCGACAACGTTGCCATTCGCATCGTAAATCACGCGGGTGAACCCGGTGTCGTTGTCTTCGCTGATGCCCCACCATGAGAGGTCGACTTCGCGGCCATCGCTCGTGCCATAGATGCTGACGACCACATGCGGGTACGAGGTCCACGATTCAACCAGCAGCCAGCCATCTGTGTAATTCTCGAACTTGAAGTCCGCCCAGTATTCCGGATTCGAACCCATCTGCAGGATCGAGGCATCGAAGCCCGGCCCCCAACTGTCGCGCTCGTAGTTGCTCAGCCGGTACGTGTGCGGGTGCCACTCGGCGATTGGCATGCCGGCCATGATCGCGGCCCGGAAGACCGTGGTCGAGACCTGGCAAACGCCGCCTCCAACATCCCGGCCCACCTCTTCAGCCACCACCACGGCGGCCTCCTGGTAGCCCTTGGCGTAGGTAATCTCACCAATCGCGTCGTTGAAGGAGAAGGTGCCGCCGGGCGGAACCAGGGTGCCGTTCAGGAGCCGTGTGGAAACGTAGATGTTCTCGTCACGGCCCCAGGCGCCGCCGGCGAAGTTGGAATCGCCACGCCCCAGTCGTTCGGTGATGCCGAGCGCGCCGAGGTTCTCGGCGTCGATGGTTGGCCGTGTTACGACCACCGGAATGTCGATCGCCTGGTGGCCATTGATGAAGCTCTGTTCCACCGCTTCGGCGAACGGCATCGCGCGGAGCGTGATGCCCGTGGTGCTGGGATCGACGGCGACCAGCTCTCCCCGATCGTCGCTCCAGGCCACGCGGGCATCGACCGGATCGCGGTTCACTTTCGGCCCGAACTGCTCGCGCAGGTCGGCCGCCAAACGCTCGGTGTCGAGCGCCAGCTTCGCGGTTGGCTGTCCGTTCTCCATCACGGTCTCAACCGAGGCGTACCTGGCGAGCGTCGCGCCCGGGATTTTCCAGGCGTGGTCCTCGAACTTCACGCGAATTGGGGTGGTGACCGCGGCGGCGACCTCGTCCTGCACGGCGGCAAGGTCGGCCGTCCGGATCTCCGGGATGTCGGCGCGGGTCGGCAGCTCGGTGTCGACCGGGGTCAGGCTGGCCAGCGCGTCGAGAATTTGCCGGCGAGCCGCCTCGCGGTCCACCACCACGCCTTCGACATCCGGCTTGATGCTCACGTCGGTGCCATCGACCAGGATCTCGGCATTGATGGCGAAACTGTCGATATCGTTGTCGACCTTGTCGAACCAGGTATCGAGCACGGCGAGGTTGACCGATGTCCGCAACGGAACGACCTGGTCCTCGCGCAGGATCTCGCCGGTGAAAGCCAGCCGGGTGGTGGCGTCGCCGGTGCGCCCGAGCGATTCGGCCTCGGCGAGCGATTCCTCCAGGTTGATGGTCGCTCCAAGCTCGGAAAGCGTCGGGGTCCAGACTTGCCCGTCATAGGAGAACATGATGGTGCCCTGCTCGAGGACATCGGCCCGTTCTTCGAGCGCCAGGGTCGCCTGGGCTGGGGTCAGCCCACCGACATTGACATCGCCAACGACAACGGCGGGATAGATGCGGTCGGCGTACACGGCCCGGAACGCGAATAGCCCAACAGCCAGCAGGAAGACGATGGCGAACAGGCCGAGGATTACCCGGGGAACGAGGGCCAGCAGGCGATGGCCGAACGACACGTTCGTCGTCGGCTTCGCGGGCGCCTTGGGGGTCAGGGCGTCGTCGGGGTGCGGGAGGATGGAGCGGCGAAACTTGCCCAGTGCTCCGGATGTCCATGACGCGATTCTGGACGTGGTTTCATCGAAACCGCCGGCCAGCGTCGTGGAGGTTTCTTGCGAGGTCGTGGACTGGGCCATTCGATGTGTTCTCTCTATCCCTGGGTGAAGACGTGAATCATGCGGGGTTCACGCCAACGAATCGACGATCTACGCTGCCTGGGAAATCGCCAATCCAAGCGACAGTTCCCCAGGCGCCCGGGACGCGTTGCCGCGGGCCGCGATTTGGAGGTGACACGTATCGTGGGCGCGCTTCTCTCGCGATCTGGCGGAACCACTCTCCTGTACTAACGCGCGGGAACGTGTTTTGGGTGCATACAGTCGCGGTGGAACTTCGGGAAACTCGTGCCTGAATGCCGCGAATGGCGCATCCGGAGAACGGGGCTGGGGGCATCAGGCGCCAAACCAGCCCGCGAAGCCGGGGCACGGACACAGGTAGTCGAGAGAACATTGTGGTTACGTGGATTCCCAGGTTCCATACAGTTCCCCACTATCACGGATCAGTGTATAGCCTGAGGCGCTTTCCTGACCAACACGGATACTGGCCTCACGCATGCCGCGCCAGGCGGTCTTTGGGCGAATGGTCTTCAACCCATTGTGCAGGCGTGTACGTACACTGTCAATGACACATTTTCGTGATACTCCCGTCGAACTTCCCCGGCATTCGGCCGGTATTCTGTGGATGTCGTCGGGATACGACCCGGGAGTCACCGGCAACAGCCTGCCGGCCCGGCATTTATCCGACGATACAAAGGATTCCCCATCCTTTCCCCTCCCCCCGAGGCCGCGGGCACCCAGCCCACATTACACCCGCGGCCTCACCCTCCTCTTGCTTCCAGACCGGGAATCTGACCCATGGCACTAAAATGGTTCAGAACACTCACCGGGGCCACCGGCGAGTCCGCCATGCCCGGCATGTTCCCAGCGAGAGGCAAACGCACACCCATGGCACACATCGTAGTAGTGGAAGACGAACGCGAACTCGCGCGCCTCATCGCGCAGACCCTGCGCGACAGCGGCCATCTCGTCGAAACGATCAGCGATGGGCAGGAAGCGCTCGACCGCCTGACCGGCCCGGCAAGGATCACGCCCGACCTGATCATCCTCGACCTGATGCTGCCACGGGTCGATGGCCTCTCCATTACCCGCCGCATCCGGCAGGAGCGGATCATCCCGATCGTGATGCTCACCGCGAAGTCAACCGAACTCGACAAGGTCCTCGGCCTCGAACTCGGCGCCGACGACTATCTCACCAAGCCGGTCTCCCTGCGCGAACTGCAGGCGCGGGTATCGGCCATCCTCCGCCGCGTGGAGATGATGCGCGACGAATCGCGCACCCAGGAGGGCAACACCGAGCCAATCGCCCATGACGGCCTGCGCGTCGATCCGATCGGCCGTGAGGTGATCGCCAACAATACCGAAATCACCCTGACCGCCAAGGAATTCGACCTGCTCTACCTGCTGGCGTCGCATCCGGGCCGGGTCTTCTCGCGCAACTACCTCCTCGACCGGCTGTGGGGCGACACCTACTCCGGCTTCGAGCGCACGGTGGATACCCACATCCAGCGCCTCCGCCGCAAACTGGGAGGGTCTGGCTCCATCGCCGACCGGATCGTCACGCTCTGGGGCGTGGGGTACAAGTACGAGCGGACACCCTCCGCGGACTCCCATCCCGAATGAAGGCGATCCTCCACGGGAATCGCCTGCCTGATGACGCGACCGTTCCGGAGCAAATCCTCTATATCGCGATGACGCCGATACGGCTGCTCAGGCACCGCACCGCCGTCAACCTCACGGTGAGTTATGTCGCCATGGCGCTGCTCACGGTGAGCCTGATGGTGCTGGCGATCTTTTCGATCGTCATCTGGCCCCGGCTGGGCGAATGGCTCAACCTGGAAGACGTCGTGGTGGATGTCTACCTTGGCGAACAGTCCCGTTCCTACGGCCAGTGGCTCAACCCGGACACGCTCGCCCTCGCCTTCGAGGATGGGCTCGACCCCCTGGAACGTGGCGGGTTGACGCGGCGCATGCAGATGATCGTCAACGCCGAGGTGCCAGGATTCGATCAACCCTATACCGGCGGCGGCACGTTCCGGGTAAACCACGTCGCCATCGTCGGCCTGGACGGCAACGTGATCATCTCCGACGATCCGACCTGGGCCAGCGCTGGTGACACCGTCTCGTCGTTCGAACTGTCGTCCACCCGCGAGGTCGTCGCCCGTACCCTCATGCTGGAGGGCGACAACGACCCGACCTGGGGCACCCTCTATTCGCTGGGCGTCTCCATGGAGCGCACGTCGGCCTCCTACCCGCTGATCACCTCCGATGGTCAGATGATCGGGGTGCTCGTGCTGGAGGGGAACCCGATTCGCCAGGTACTGGGCGTGGGAACGCGTGGCGAACTCCTGCGATATATCGGCGGGCAGTATCGCCAGGTCATCTGGTTCATCACGATCCCCGCGATCCTGGTGGCGATCCCGTTCGGCTGGTGGCGGTCACGATCGATCTCGAGACGGCTCGAACGCCTGGCCAACGCCGCCGACGCCATGGCCGAGGGCGAGCTGACGGCCCGCAGCCCGGTAACGAAACCGGACGAAATAGGGCGGCTGGCCGAGCGCTTCAATGAAATGGCCGCCACCATCGAGAACAACGATCGCATGCGACGGGCGTTCATCTCCAATGTCTCGCACGAACTGCGTACCCCGCTCTCCATCATCCAGGGGACGGTGGAACGCCAGCTTGAACGACAGGACACCCTCACCTCCGAGCAACGCGAAGCCTTGCTGGTGCTCGACCGTGAATCCGACATGCTCGGCCGCATGATCGCCGACCTCTTCACCATCACCCGCGCCGGGGAGAAGAACCTGCGACTGGATCGCCGGGCGAGCGACTTCGCCGAACTGGCGTCCGAGGCCGTGGCCGGCATCGCCGAGCTTGCCTGGACCCAGTCCCGCGTCAGCATCGAGTCGCTCGCCCCTCCCGACCTGCCGCCCGTGCTGATCGACCCGATCAGGATCAGGCAGGTGCTCAACAACCTGATCTACAACGCCCTTCGCCACACGCCCGAGGGCGGCCTCGTGGTGGTTCAAGCCAGGCCCGTCGGCCAGATGGTGGAGGTATCGGTCAGCGACACCGGCCGCGGCATCCCCGACGACGAGATCGAGCTTGTGTTCGAGCGGTACTATCAAGCCGAACGCGGCCAGCGTCACGACGAGGGCACCGGCCTTGGCCTGAGCGTGGTTCAGCAACTCGTGCTCGCCCACGGCGGTGACGTCAGCGTGGAAAGCCATCCGGGCGAAGGCACCACCTTCCGCTTCACCCTCCCCGAGGCCCCATGAACGCGCGGCGCGGTTGCCCTTGACATCCGCTGACGCGGTTCGTAGGATCATGGTCAACAACTGAAGAGCACTGCCTTATCCTGAGAGGTGGAGGGAATCGGCCCTGTGAAGCCCGGCAGCCTGCGGTGAGCGCCACGAAAATCGTGGATGCCCGCGTAAGGTGCCAACTCCGGCAGAGAGATCTGCGAGATAAGGGATCAGCGATAGCTATCGCTCCCTGCTCGTACCCGGGAGCGTTTTTTTGTGCCCCGCGGTGCGGGCATCCCCCAACAAGAGGCCCCGTGGTCTTTTTCTCGTACCCCCTCTTCCCATGCAACTGGATATGCAGCCGCTCATGACCCATTCGCTTGTGTCACGAGGGCCATTGCCCGATGTTGAACGACCAGCCATCGAAATCAGTCCCGACCGAGCAAGCACGGCCCCACCTGCGAGTGGTTCACCCCACCCCGGCCACGCCCGACGATGGCGCCTTGCAAACGATGGATCTCGGCCCAATCGACCTCGAACTCGGCGGCCACCTGCCAAATGTCACCCTCGCCTACCGGACATGGGGCCAGCTCAACCCCGCCGGCGACAACGCGGTCATCATCCTCCACGCCCTCACTGGCGACAGCCTGGCCAGCGGTCCTGGCGGTTGGTGGGAACCGGTCATCGGCGAGGGGCGGCCAATCTGCACCAGCGAGCACTTCGTGATTTGCGCCAACGTGCTCGGCGGGTGCCTGGGATCGACCGGCCCCGCCTCGATCGATCCCGAAACCGGCCAGCCCTGGGCCATGGCGTTCCCGCTCGTCACCATCGCCGATATCGTCGCCACCCAGCATCGGCTCATCCGGGCCCTTGGCGTCACCAGGCTGCTTGCCATCGGGGGGTCGATCGGCGGCTTCCAGGCGCTGGAATGGGCCACCCGCTACCCGGACATGGTCGCCGGAACCATGGCCATCGCCGCCGGTGGCGCGCTGAGCGCGCTGGGCATCGCCACCCACAGCGAAATCGGCCGCCGGGCCATCATGGCCGACCCGAACTGGAACAACGGCAACTACCGGGAGGCGGGAACGTTCCCCGAACACGGTCTGGCGATCGCCCGGATGGCGGCCATGACCACCTATCACAGCCGCGAGAGTCTTGGCAGCCGGTTCGGCCGCAACACCGCCACCCGACCCGCGAAATACCCCGCCTTCGGTCCCACATACGATGTGGAAGGCTACCTGCACTACCACGGCGAGGCACTGGTGAGGAGGTTCGATCCCAACTCCTACCTGTACCTGACCCGCGCCATGGACATGTACGACGTGGCCCGCGATGGCGGCGCCGATCACTGGCTCGGCCAGATCGACTCGCCAATCGACCTCGTCGGCATCTCCAGCGACTGGCTGTTCTCGCCCGGCGAGATCAAGACGTTGCGCGACCACATGGCCTACCTCGACGTCCCCGTGTCCTACGCCGAAATCGACTCGCCCAACGGGCACGATGCCTTCCTCAAGGACTGGGACCAGCTCAACCCGCTGGTCTCCGCCTTCCTCCAGAAAACCTCGCCCCGGTCGCGCATGTGTACCGGGCACGGCAGCCCGCCGTGAGCACAACCGGGCCGTGCATTGTGGGTCTCATGTCAAGCGAGGTCGTCGTGTGACGAATCTCAGAGCATCCGCCTGAAAGGAACCTGTACGTGTCTGAAGAAACGAAGTCGCTCGGATTCGAAACCCTGGCCCTGCACGCCGGCCAATCGATCGACCCCACCACCAACTCGCGGGCCGTGCCGATCTACCAGACAACCTCCTACCAGTTCGACAGCGCCGAACACGCCGCCAACCTGTTTGGGCTCAAGGAATTCGGCAACATCTACACCCGCATCATGAACCCGACCACCGATGTGCTGGAACAGCGAATCGCCCAGCTCGAAGGAGGAGTCGGGGCGCTGGCATTTGCCTCCGGCCAATCGGCGGAGACCCTGGCGATCCTCAACCTCGCCGGGGCGGGCGACGAAATCGTCTCCACATCCAGCCTCTACGGCGGCACCTACAACCTGTTCCACTACACGCTGCCGAAACTCGGCATCACCGTGAAGTTCGTCGACCCCAACGCCGAAGCGGTCAAGGCGGCGATTACGGAAAAGACCAAGGCGGTTTACTCCGAGTCGGTCGGAAATCCTGATCTGCTCACGCTGGACATCCAGGCGGTGGCGGACGTTGCCCACGAGGCGGGTGTGCCGCTGATCATCGACAATACCATTCCGTCGCCCTACCTGATCAATCCGCTCAAGCACGGCGCCGACATCATCATTCATTCGCTGACCAAGTTCATCGGCGGACATGGCACGTCGATCGGCGGCATCGTCGTCGATGGCGGAACCTTCGACTGGGCCACCAACCCGCGCTTCAAGGCCGAGTTCCAGGACCCGGATCCCAGCTACCACGGCCTCCAGTTCGGCCCGGCCCTCGGCAACATGGCCTATATCCTCAAGCTCCGGGTCCAGGGCCTGCGCGATATCGGCCCGGCCATCAGCCCGTTCAACTCGTTCCTCATCCTGCAGGGCGTCGAAACCCTGCCCCTGCGCATGGAGCGCCACAGCCAGAACGCTCTCCAGGTCGCCCGTTTCCTCAACGAGCACCCGAAGGTCTCGTGGGTGAACTACCCGGGCCTGCCGGGCCACCCGGCCTACGATGTCGCGACGAAGTACTGGCAGCACGGCCTGTTCGGCGCGATTCTCGGCTTCGGCGTGAAGGGCGGAGTGGATGCCGGTCGCACGGTGGTCGAAGGGGTCGAACTCTTCTCCCACCTGGCGAACATTGGCGACGCGAAGTCGCTCATCATCCATCCGGCCACGACCACACACTCCCAGCTCACCGAGGCCGAACAAGCCACCACCGGCGTCACTCCAGACTACGTCCGGCTTTCGGTTGGCCTTGAAACCGTTGGCGACATCATCGCCGACCTCGAGCAGGCGCTCGACAAGGTCTAGCCAACAGCCCCGGAGAGGTTCTTCCCTGGCGGTCATTCCGCCGCCGGGAAACCATCCCGGATTCCCGAATGGCCGCGAAAGACGGGCGGCCCACCAACCTAGCGGGTCCTCCTCAACCCGAACCAAAGCCCTTGCATGTGTCCGGCATGCAAGGGCTTTGTGCGATGGCGCAACTGGCCCGCATCGATCTGGCGGCGGCGAGGCTCGTCTTCGCCCATGGTGGCCGCGCAAGCCCAGGGTCAGTGCCGTGCCTGGTCGACACCCCCGAGAGCCCAGGACGTCGTCATTCTCCCGGAGACCGCGCGCCGAGGTTACCCACGATCATCCGCAGGGCGCCGAGGAATTGCCGCCGCTCCTCCTCACCCAACCCGGCGAGGACATCGCTCCCCTGGAACATCTCCCGGCGAAACGCCTCTCGCAGTTCCACTCCATCCGGGGTCAATGAAAGCCACTTGGTGCGCCGGTCATGCTCGTCGGCCACGCGCGCCACCAGGCCGCGCTGCTCCAGGCGGCGGATCAATCCGGTCACGTTGGAGGGATCGCACGAGAGGTCACCGGCGAGCTGTCCCATCGAATGCCGCGCCACCAGGCGGTCCATGACCATTGCCTGTTGCGGCGTGAGGTCGTATCGATGGCTCACTTCCGCCATGTGCTGGCGCAGCCGTTCGCCGATGGCGAGGAGATAGAGGTGAACCTCCTCGGAGATCGTCCACTCCCCCGCCACATGCCCACCAGAACAGGCTACCGGCGGGCATGTGGAATCGACCTCATCGCCCACGCATTCCAGCGCGGCGGAACACTGTGATTCAAAATACTTGACTTCATCAATCATTTATCATAAGCTCCGTACCCATAGATGGTTGATGTTCTCAAGTATATGGCGGGTGGCCACCGCCACCCTGTCCATTCGACATAGAAGGACCCTCGATGACGGCTCAAACCCTGGAACACATCGTTACCACCAACCCGGACGAAGCGGTCGAGCCTGGCACCAGTATATGGTCCATCGTTCCAGAGTCGGCGAAGCTCGAGTGGTCGGCGCGGAAGAAGTACTTCATGCTGATACCGCAGAGTGTCAACGGCTCGTTCTCGGAAATCTCGGGCCAGATCGAGATGGTGGGCACCAGTCCCGAAACCGCCCATGTAAAGATCACCATCCCAGTGGCCAGCCACGATTCCGGCCAGGCCAAGCGGGACAAGCACCTTCTGAGCCCGGATTTCTTCGACGCGGACACCCATCCGTTCGTCACCTTCGAAACCACCGCGATCCAACGCGCGCTCACCGGCAACAACATCCACCAGGTGTCCGGCCTGCTCACCGCCAGGGGTCAAACCCGCCCAGTCACGCTCACCGGCACTTTCAACCTCGCCCCAGGAAACACCCAGGCGCACGTGGCACTCAAGGGATCGATCAACCGCCTGGACTTCGGCATGACGTGGAGCGGCGCACCGCTCATCAAGCTCTTCGACGACATCGACATCAGCGTTGAGGTCGACATCCGCCAGTCCTGAACCAACCCCCAGACCAGGCCATCGCCAACCAACCACGGACGCAACGCCTCCGCATGCACACGCCATGCGGAGGCGTCGCACTTCCTCCCCGTCACATCCTGCATGCCGTGTCCGGTCAGTTGACCGAAAGTTGTCGACAATATACGATCGAACCAACGACATACAGGTGAATAGGCCGCTGGCCTGTGAGGAAGGATCTCCGATGACGAACTCGCGTACGCATCGCAACTCCAGTCCGATCGCATCCCTCGCCGGGAAACGCACCACCACGCGCCGGTCGTTCGCGGGAGGCGTCGCCGCGGGCATGGCCCTCGGCGGTCTCGGCCTCACCCCCACCATGGCCGCGCGCCAGCAGGCCACGCCCGCCGCCGAAGTCCGCCCCTCCCTCCACACCTATCCACTCGTCCAGGAACCCGTCACCTTCCGGGTGATGGTGCCCCACTACGGTCTCGACTGGGCCAACAACGACTTCACCCGCTGGTACGAGGAGCGGACCAACGTCCACATCGAATGGGTCGTGGTTGAAGACGAGGGCGCCGTTACCCAACTCAACCTCCAGCTAGCCAGTGGCGACTACGCCGACATCATCATGGGCTTCAACTGGGCACCGTTCGAACTGACCAACACGGTCGTGGCGGCCTACGGCGCGCAAGGCACCTTCGTGCCGATCCAGGACTACCTGCCCGACAACGCGCCGAATCTTCTGGAACACGTCTACCCGAAATACCCCATCGCCAGGCAGATCACCGAGATGGAGGGTGGCAACATCTACGCCATGCCCTATATCAACGACTGCTACCACTGCCAGTACAACACCCAGAAAATCTGGATCAACGGCGGCTGGCTGGAAACCCTCGGGCTGGAGATGCCCACCACCACCGACGAGTTCGAGCAGGTGATGCTGGCCTTCAAGGATGGCGATCCGAACGGCAACGGCGAGGCCGACGAAGTGCCAGTGACCGGGTTCCCCGGCTGGCCGCTCGACCGGTTCCTCATCAACCCGTTCCAGCTCAGCGCCGGGTCCCCGTACCTCTATCGCGACGAGGAAGGCAAGGTCGCCGCGTCGTACACGCAGGACGGCTGGCGCGACGCGATCATGTACCAGCGCCGCCTGTTCGATCAGGGGCTGCTCCCGGCCGAAAGCTTCACCCAGGACAGCGACCAAATCCGGCGGCTGGGCGACAACAACCAGATCGGCGTGGCCCCGGGCGTCGTGGCGGGGGTCTTCGTGCAGCAAACCGGCGGCACCGAAGGGCTCTGGTCCGACTACCGGATGCTGCCGTCGCTGGAGGGTCCAACCGGCCTCCGGCAGTCCTACCGCGACTACGACGAGTCGCACATCCCGAACGTCTTCGTCATCACCGACAAGTGCAACGATCCCGCCCTGGCGGTCGCCTGGGCCGACGGGCTGTACGAATGGGAGGCCACCATTCGCTCGATCATCGGCGTGCCGGATGTTCAGTGGCGCTACGCCGACGAAGGCGAAATCGGCGTGCATGGCCGCCAGGCACGGTGGGCGTCGATCCCCGGCGATCCAGACTACACCGGCGACAATACCTGGTCGTGGTCCCAGCTTTCGCCATCCTTCCGCGACGAGGAAGACCGCCTTTCCCAGGCCGTGGTCGGCGATCCCCGGTTCGACACCGAGACGATCCTCTACGAGGGGTGCCGCGATGCGCTCGCCCCGTTCGCGATTCCGCCCGAAATGGACCTGCTGCGGCCGATCTTCACCGCCGACGAAGCGATCCGTGTCAGCGACCTTGGCACGGTGATCACGCAATTCGTCCAGGAAAACATGGCGCAGTCAGTCACCGGCCAAAACGACCCGGAAGCAGGGTGGGCCGGCTTCCAGGAGCAACTCGCGATGATGGGCGTCGACGAGTACCTGGCGCTCTACCAGACCGCCTACGACCGCACGTCGAGTTAGCAACGCACGGCGAAGGGCCAGCGACGATCCCCAGGCGGTTTCGTTACTGGCCCTTGCCACGCCCGGAAATCAGAGCGGCGGGACGAGCTCGTATACACCGCCACCGTTGATATCCGTCACATACAGCGTCCCATCGGCGCCCTCGCCAAACGACGAAATGTTCAGCCCGGTCTCCACCGGACCGGAGAACACCAGATCGCCGTCCGCGTCGATACCACCACCCCAGATCAACCCGGAGCAGTAATCGGCCAGCACGTAAACGCCGAACAGGTCAGCGAACGCTTCGCCACGGGAGACATACCCGCCCGTGACCGAGCAGCCGCCCTCGCTATGTGTGTAGCTGAACACGGGCGCCACGAAGTCATCCGGATCGCAGTCGGCCACCGCGAAGCAGGCCGGGCCTTCCATCGCGTTCCAGCCGAAGTTAGCCCCCGCCTCCACCGGCCCGATCGTGTTCACCTCTTCGTGCTCGCCCTGGCCCACGTCGGCGATCCACAGGTCGCCGGTATCCAGGTCGAAGCTGAACCGCCAGGGATTGCGCAGCCCATAGGCCCAAATCTCCGGCCGGGCCTCCGCGTCGCCCACGAAGGGGTTGTCCTCGGGAATCGCGTACGGCTCGCCACCGGTGTACTGGGGATCGACCTCGATTCTGAGGATCTTGCCGAGCAACGTGTCGAGCCGCTGGCCATTCCCCTCTGGATCGCCGCCGCTCCCGCCATCACCCAGACCAATGTAGAGGTAATTGTCCGATCCGAACGCCAGCATCCCACCATTGTGGTTCCAGTACGGCTGCGGCTGGGTCAGGACGATCTCCTCGCTCCCGGCATCGGCGACATTGGGATCGTCCGAAACCTGAAACCGGGAAACCACCGTATCGCCATTCAGATCGGTGTAGTAGACGTAGAAGAGGCCGGATTCGGCGTAATTCGGTGCAAAGGCGAGTCCCAGCAAGCCGCGCTCGCTCGCATCGGAGCCGACCTGGCTCGTCAGGTCGAGGAACGGCGTTTCGAGCACGGTGTCATCGGCGAGGAGCCGGATCGTTCCGGTCCGCTCGACCACGAACAGGCGCTCGTCGCCGGCATGGGTGGCGAAAAGTGGCTCGTTGAAGCCATCGGCCGTCAGTTCCAGCCCAACGTCGAACGCCTCCGGTTCAAACCCGTCGCCCTGAGCGAACATCGGAGACGTCGTCGCCAGAATCGCGGCAACCGCGATCAGCGCGATAGCGGTAGACCAACCATGTCGTATCGCACCCACGCGCATTCCTCCCGTTGTCACGCCTGTCCGACCGGATGTCCACGAGCGGACATGCCGTCACCGGGATCAGGCCGGATCGATGCAGGTTCCCGCCCCGATGCAGGCGAACACCTTCTCCAGATCGCCACGGCCAGCCGATTGGTCAATAATGCCACGCGGGGTGTTGTACCCGGCGGTCACGAAGAATACCCGGCCATCGCCGCGCCCCAGCACGAACGTCATGTTCACGACGCCAGCCTCGTAGCCGCCCTTGTACCCAGCGTCGGGGAAGGCCCTGGTATCGGCGATGCCGCCACGGTTGCCGGTGAGGATCGCATGGACCGGTTCCAGGCCAGGCTGGCGCCCCATCGACCACAGCGAGGCCGTCACCCGGCAGAGGTCCGACGCGGAGGCGAACCACTCGATGCCGTCGATCGCGGTCGGGCCGTTCCAGCGTCCCCACCCACCTGTTGGGTTCACGATTTGCGGGTCAATCTGCTCGGCGACCATCCGGGCCTGCTCCTCGTTGGAGGCTCCCATGTACGCGGCCATCCAGTCCGGCGTCTGCGACATCTTGATGGTGAACAACTCCCTGGTCATCAGCAGCGGGAGGTTGGCGCCAGGATCGCTGTGACCGTAGGCGGCGAAGGCGCGCTCCACGTTCTCGCGGCCGAGGTAGTCGATCAGGTGATCGGTGGCGGTGTTGTCGCTGGCCCAGATCATCGCTTCGGCCAGGTCGAGCACCGTGGCCTTCGTTCCCGCTGGAAGGTACGCGTAGTCTCCGGAGGGCATGCTTCGCAGCCTGTCGCTCAGCGAAATCGTGCCGGACCAACTGGCCTCGCCAAGCTGGATCTGCCTGGCGAGTTCGCCAAGCACATACAGCTTGAATACGGACGCGATGGCGAGTTCGGTGTTCTCGTCGCGGCCATGGATCGTGGCGCAGGTGCTGCCCCGGATTTCGGCGACGAGCAGGTTGCTTCGCGGCGCGATGGCCGAGAGCGACTGGTCGATCGCTTCCCACCGGATGCCCCCGGCCGGTTGCGCCGATGCCGGGGCCAGCAACATGGCCAGCACCAGCAGGGCGCCCGCAAGGCTGGCGATGCGGTTGCGCGGTCGCGCGATTGAAAGGCGGCTCGATCCATCCATCGAACGGGTCTCCCTGAAGTGGAATGCACGGTACGTCGACCAGGGGTACGCTCGGCTGACCGATTCGTACGTACGTAGCGTACGTTCATCGCCGCGGGAGTATCAAGATGTGCCGGATTGTCACGTCAATCCATGGCGATTCAGCGACGTGGATCGCGAAAGGGGGCCCGTACAAGAATGACTTCACGTCATCCCTGCATCAAGGGATGTGCTATCGCGAAGGGCGGACAATGGACAGGTCCATCTTGATCCTGGCTTCCTCGCTCATGTCGGTGAGCAGGTTGCTGGCGGCGGTCTCACCCGAGGAAATCGAATCGGGAATGCCTACGCCCCGCAGCATGTTCCCGGCAATTTCGATGCCAGGAATGCGGGCGACGCCGGCAACGATCCTGTCCACCCTGTCCAGGTGCCCCATCGTGTACTGCGGCATCGCCTTGTTCCACCGTTGCACGCGCGTCAGCGATGGAGTTACGGAGAGCCCCATCACCTCCCGCAGTTCAGCCAGCGCGACAGAGACCAGGCCATCGTCGTCGTTCTGGAGCACATCCTCACGACCGGCCCGGCCAACGAAGACACGCACCAGCACCTGTCCCTTCGGGGCGCGGTTCGGCCACTTGGATGACACCCAGGTCATGGCGGTCACGTCTCGTCCCTCCACCCGGGGAACCACGTAGCCGTATCCCTTCAGGGGGCGGGTCAACCGGGACGCGGGAAAGGCCACGGCGATCAGGCCGCTTGGTGAGTGGTCGATCGAAGCCAGGGTCTCGCTGACGACAGGGGCGACGTCGTGAAACAGGGGAGCGGCGACCCACGCCGGCACGGCGGCCACCACGCCATCAAATGTCTCCGTCCGGGTGGCTCCCCGCTCCTCGATCGTGACCGTGAAGGTTCGCGCTTTCTCATTGTGAACGACTCCTGTGCATGCCGTCCCCAGGTGAACGTGCGCCCCGTTCGCTTTCACCCTGGCCACGGCGGCGTCGATCAGCACCCCCATGCCGTCATCGAAGCTGAGGAATCCCTTGCGAGGTTCTGGCTGCCCCTTGCGCTTGGCCATTTCCTTGCGCGTCGCGGCCGCCCCCTTGAGGATGCCGCCGTGGGTGCGCTCCAGCGCCCGCAGGTTAGGGAAGGTGGCGCCTAGGCTCAACTGGTCGCCATGACCGGCGTAGATGCCGGTGAGCAGTGGCTCGACCATCCGTTCCCAGGTTTCCCGCCCGAACCGCCGCGTCATGAACGATGCGATCGACTCATCGGAGGTTCCCTTGCGCGGAGGGATGAAGTACTCCATCGCCAGGCGAGCCTTGCCTACCGGCGAAATGAGCGGGCTTTTGAACATCTGACGGATATCGCCAGGCACCAGTCCACTCAAGCCCTGTGGGAGTGGCAGCAGTTTGCCGCGGTGCAGGATGAACGAGCCGCGGTTTTCCGGCACGGGACTCACCATCCTGTCCTCCAGGCCGAGCCGCTCGCTCAATGCGACACCACCCGACTTCGAGGCGAGAAACGCATCGGGGCCCTGTTCGATAACGAACCCGTCGACATGCTCGGTTCGAAGCTTGCCGCCTGGTTGCGGATCGCGTTCAAGGATATGCACGTCGAGTTCCGGGTTCAGCGCGTGCAACCTCAAGGTACACGCCAGGCCCGTTATTCCCGCGCCGATGACCGCGATCCGGGGTTTCATGTGCCTGTTTCGCCTTGTGACGATGAACCAGCCAGCGCTCCAGACCGGTTGACATGGTGGAGGACAAGACCCGCGAGCGCTTCGAGCAGGGCGGGGTGATCGTTCAGCATCTCGATGCGCTCAAGATGGACACCGAGTTCCCTGGCTTGCTGCTGAAACTCGACATCGATGTCGAAGAGAATCTCGACGTGCTCGCAAATAAACCCGATTGGGCAGATAAGGATGTCTTTTACGCCCTCGCCGTGGAGGCGGGCGATGACCTCGCTGGCATCCGGTCCGAGCCAGGGATCCGGAGTCATGGCCGCGCTCTGGTACGCCCACTCCCACGGCTGGTTCGGCAGGCGCTGGCGCAAGGCTGCAACCGTCTCCTGGAGTTGTTCTTCGTACGGGTCGTTCCAGTTTCGGATGCTCTCGGGCAGGCTGTGGGCGGTGAAGATCACCGGAACCTGGCCGCGAACGTCCTCCGGAAACTTCGCCAGGCCGTCGATGATCCGTTCGGTCAGCGAGTCGAGGTACCCCGGCAGGGTGTTCCAGCTTTCGATCGGGTCGATCGATATCGAGCTGCCCGCCTCCTCCGCCCGCTTGAAATACGCGCCGATGCTCATCCGGGAATAGTGCGGGGCCATCACGAGTCCAACCGCGTTCGTCACCCCGGCGGCTTCCATCTCCGTGAGGGTGTCCTTGATGAACGGATGCCAGTGGCGCATCCCAACCCAGACCTTCCAGGTCCGGCCATCGGGAGACTGCTCGTTGAGCGCCCGCTCGATCCCCTCGGCCTCGGCGTTGGTGAGTTCCAGGATCGGCGAGCGGCCGCCGATCTGGCGGTATCGCTCGGTGATTTCGTCGACCACATGGTCGGACGTGGGGCGATGGTTGCGCACATCCAGCAGGTAGGGCCGCACGTCGTCGAGGCTGGACGGTCCACCGTAGGCCATGATCATCAGGTGATGGGTTACGTCGGTCATAGTGTGTAGTGATCCGGAACCGGTACGCACAAGCACCCGGCCGGATCGCTCCTCCCGTGGTCGAAGGGATCACCTGTCGCCCATGACGGCACGGTGAACCCAGGCATCATCCTATCAAGCGCGAGCGGGGAAGGGAATGTCCGGTCCAGTCCTGAACGCGACGCCCGCCAGGCGCGCCGCGTCACTCGCGGGTGTACGGTATTGAGTACCATACTCACCTGCCAATGGCTGTCAGGAGAACCCCGGCAACCGGCACGCCTGTCCCGAACATCCGGGGTTCGCATTCAAACCAAGGAGCACGCCGATGGTGGAATCGGAGAAACCGCGCGAGACATCCCTGACCCGGTCCGATCAGGTTGCCCTGGTCGTCGTGGCGATCGGCATCCTGATCGTGACGGGCCTGCTGGTCGCGCTGCTGTTTTAGCGTCTAGCTGTACACGCGCACCAGCAGTTGGGTTGGTCGGCCCTTGGCGGTTGCATTGCTGGCGATACCGGCCTTCTTCTCCGGGAACGCGTTGGCCACCACCACGGTGCAATCGGCCAGCGCGCGCAGCACGATGGTATCGTTGCGCTGGGCGAACGACTCCTTTACATCCAGCTCGCCGCGTTGCTTCACCACCACATGCTTGAAGAAGTTGATGGGGTCGGCCACATCGCCGGCATCGAGCCCGGCGCCGGCCGCGACCTCCGCCAGCGCGGTCGCGGTCGATTCCTTGATCGCGGTCTTCGAATCGTCGCTCGGATCGACCGGCAACGGCGACGTGAGCAGGTCGTGCCGCGCCACCGAATCCTCGACAATCTCGAACATCGGCGTCTTCCGCTGCGAATAGAGCTTGTCGCCAACGTTCAGCACCAGCGAGGCATTGGCCGTGATGGTGGTGGACGGCGACAGCCGCTCGACCTGGCCATCCTTGCCCACGGCGGTGAAGGCCGCCACCTGCCTGCCCGACAGGTCGATAATCTGGATCAATTGTCCCGACGAAACCTCAAACGCGGCGGCCGAACCAACGTTCAACTGCCGGGCCGACACCGCACGCCGGCCAACCAACACATTCGCCATGGATCAAGTCGCTTTTCATCAGGGAGACGACAGGATTCTCTCGTCCCCGTTGCCATGCGTGCAAAATCACCCACGCTCCTGGGTGCAATTGTCGCAGGATACAGTCCCGGCGGTCCAATGCACAGGCGGCGCCCAATCCCGGCGCCGATCGCGGTATGCTACCCGGTGTCACTGGCTACCCTATCGACCACCGTCCTGGCATTGCTTGCAAGGAGAATCCGATGCCCACCTGTTCCAACTGCGGCGCCACCGTGCGTGAGAATGCCAGGTTCTGTACCTCTTGCGGAACCCGGCTCAACGAGCCAGCCGAACCCACCTCCAGCGACTGGTCGAGCACTTCCCAAGCGCCCGCCGCGGACACCTCGTCTCCCGTCGAAACCTCCGTCTGGGAATCGATCCGCCAGGAAGTCACGGCGGAAAGCGGCGATACCAACCCCGATAGCGCCGCGCGGGCGAGCGACGACACCGAACCGGCCGCGGGGGCCGAGGTCGAGCAGGAAGTAGTCACCGAGAACGAGACGGCCGACGAAGAGGCATTCACCTGGTCGTGGAATACCCCAGCGGCGGCCGATGACAACTCCGACGCAACATCCAGCGACGATGTCGCGCCGCCAGTGGACGATGAATCCAGCGTCCTCCTCGACACCGGCGAGCCGAACAAGCAAGAGGACGAAGCCACCGACCTCACCGAGATCGACATCCTCGACGATTCGCCCGAGGTCTCCCATGTAGTGGCGGGCGAAAACGGCATCGCCACCAGCGAATCCGCCAGCGACGAACCCGCCCCGGACACGGCGGAGGTCGATGACCTGCTCGACGCTCCCGCCGGCGACACGGAAACCCAGGAGACCCTGGCGGCATGGGCGACCCAGTGGAACACGCCAGTCGACTCCGCCACGACGGTGGACGACGAGCAGGCGGGCGATGGCGACATCGCTCCTGAAGCCGATGCTGTGGCGCCAGAGACCACCGCCCCGGCGTTCGACCCGTACGCCAGCGCCGCGGGATCGGACGACGATGAGGAAGACACCGTCGCCAAGGCCGAGCGCCTGATCGGCGAACTCCGGGCCATTATCCCGGCGCTCGCCCAGCCGAAACCGGCCCAGCCCGCCCTTTCCCGCGATCCAGCCGAACTGGCATCCGACCTGGACAACGCCGCCAAGCTCGGCGCGTGGGACGATCTCAGACAGGTGCTGCTCAATGCCCGGGACAATCCCCGCGACATCGACAACCTGGTCAAACTGGGCGGCAACGTGGATCAGATGCTCGAACTGCTCGACGACCGCAACAATCTCGCCAAGACCGCCACGAATGTCGCCGCCCTCCTCCGCCAACCAGCCGATCGCGCCGGCGAGTTGTAGCCAGGATCACCCCTGTCGCCGCAACCGCGACGGGGGTGATGCATTGCCCGTACGAGCGCCGGAGCGACAGGGAGGACATCCCGCGTTCGCGGATGACCACGCCACCCATGTCGCGGATATCCGTATATCCGTTTATTAGTATCGTGTATTCGAGTCTTGACGGGGAGTTGTCTCCCCGCTCACCCGGAAACTCACCCCAGCGCGGAATCCGGCACGAACAACAGTACATCCCTGCTCATCACCATGGAGCTCCAGACCCGGGGAGACTTCAACTGCGTGAAGTCGATCACGGCCGTGGAACCCTCCGCCGCCTGACGCTCCGCCTCGATATACTCGCTGTATGGCGCGCCCGTGATGGCAGAACGGAGCGCTTCGCTCCGGGCGACGACGACCCTTGCCATTTGCTCGGCGTCTTCGATGGTACTCGTGCCGAGCCGCACGAACATGGTGCCAGCGTCGGCGGGAGCCGGAAGACCATCCCATTCGAAGTCGATCGGAACCGCCCCTTCGTCGACCGCCACGATCATGGCGGTGGCCGCCGGCATGGGCCCCGCGACCTCGCGAACCGCATCCAGGTCGGCCTGGATCGCCTCCATTTGCTCCATATCCAGGCCAGGGTCCAGCCAGTCGAGGACTGGAGCCAGGCCCATCGCCGAAACGACGGTTTCGGGAACGGTGGCGATCACCGGCCCCCACACCTCGTCGGCGAGCGAGGAGGTTCCCCCAGCGGCCAGGTGATCGAGCACGGCGTTCAGCAGGGCGAGCGTGTTCGTGTAGATCAGCACATCGTCGTGGATGGCGACGTTGTTCATCGCGGCGAACACGAACTGTTGCACCGGATGGTCAATCTCAAATTCGCCCTCCGGCCCACTGCTCCACGCCTCGATACCGCTCGAGGTCGTGACCGGCTCGTAGCCACTCGCTTCCCACGCGGCGATGAGCGCCTCTGGTTCGAGGTCACCCTTAAACATGGTGACCTGCTCGGGTGGATCCCCGAGCACCAGGTTCTGGCCCATCAGCAACGGCTGGAACCCGATCGCCGATGTGAATTCCTCGACCATCGAATACGAATAGGCATTTGAGCCCGGCATGAGCGCGATCGTCGCCGTGGCCAGTGGCACGTTGTCCAATTCCGGCCCAGCCCCGTCTCGATCCATCCCCAGCGAGGCAAACTGCCGGGCGAAGTCACAATACGTCCAGTACGGGCCGCCATTGCCAGCCATCACCAGCGCATTCGGCGCCATGCGGAGCAGGGTCGTCAGCGGAGAGTCACCCGCTGGGGTAGGGGTGTCCGATCCTTCGGGCGTGGCCCGCGCGGGCGAGTGTCCCTGTCGGGCCGTGGCGCCTGGCGCCAGGAGACTCGTCCCCGCCAGGGCGAGGCTCGCGCCGCCGGCGATCGCCTGACGGCGGCTAAGGAAAATATCGGGCCCGGCCGGAATGTTCCTGTCATTGCTTCTGTTCATGCGAGATCTCCTTCGCTTGCGCGGATCAAAGGAGCATGGCAATGGAAAACCGTGGCCCCGCCTGGTTGGTGGGCATGTGGTTTCCTCCGATTGTGAGGCGAGGTCATCCAGACTCCTTCATGCGATGCCATAGGGAGAACGCCGGTGGCATGGCGTGGGTTGCATGAGCCCTACCCCAATTGGCTCGTTCAATCGACTGTGTGTTTGCGAGAAGGATGTTGACCGCGAAGCCACTACCGGGCGGAACCGATCAGGCGAGTCCAGCGCTCAAAGCTGGCGAGAAACTGCTTCACGAGGTCGAGCGATGTCTGGTCGGTGAGTTCGCCCACCTGATTGAACTTGCCCTCGGCGAAGGTCACGTACACCTCGGGCGCCGGTAGGCAGATCGCCCCAAGCTGGACCGCCACCTGCCGCAGGTGCGGTTGCGCGCGCATCGTGCCAGACCGGCCGATGGAGGCGCCCATCATCCCCATCGGCACACCCCGTAGCACCGAGCGGCCAGCCGGGCGGGATGCCCAGTCGAGCGCGTTTTTCAGCACGCCGGGTATGGAATAGCTGTACTCGGGCGTGAATATCAACAATGCATCGGCACGGGCCAGCGCGGCGCGGAACTCGGCCACCGCCGGGGGATCGCCCTGGCGTTCCAGGTCCTCGCTGAAAAACGGCAATCGGTCGATCGGAACCTCGTACAGGTGCATGTGGTCGGGCGCGAGCAACATCGATGTCTGCATCAGCGCGCGATTGAACGATCTGCGGCGCAGGCTGCCGACGATAACCGCGACCTCGATTCGGCCAGATGACACCGTGTCTATCTCCCCCGTCCCTCAAAGTATTCCGGGCCACGGCAATTCCCGGCGGAAACCCGCTGGGGTTCGCCGGGAATCGATGCGGTACCGTGGTTTGGAAGTCTACGCCTGCAACAGGCGGCGTAGCACGGTCGGCAGGATACCACCGTTTCGGTAGTAGCGGACATCGACCTTGCTGTCCACGCGGGCGATGGCCTGGAACGAGGTGGCCGATCCATCCTCGCGGGCCACATCGATCGTGTACCGGGCACCGGGCACCAGTTGGGCGTCGATGTCGCGGATCGCCAGCGTCTCGGTGCCGTCGAGGCCCAGCGATTCGGCGTTCTCGCCCGGCAGGAATTGCAGCGGCAGCACGCCCATGCCGACCAGGTTGGACCGGTGGATGCGCTCGAACGACTCGGCGATCACCGCCTTGACGCCCATGAGCAGCGTTCCCTTGGCCGCCCAGTCGCGGGAGGAGCCGGTTCCGTATTCCTTGCCCGCGATCACGATCAGCGGCGTGCCCAGTTCCTGGTAGCGCATCGAAGCTTCCCAGATCGAGGTGATCTCGCCGGTCGGGAAGAACGTCGTCCAGTTCCCTTCCTTGCCATCGGCCAGGGCGTTCCGCAGGCGAATGTTGGCGAAGGTGCCGCGGATCATCACTTCGTGGTTGCCGCGGCGCGATCCGTAGGAGTTGAAGTCCCGCAGTTGGACATCGCTGTTGATCAGGTACTCGGCCGCCGGGCTGGTCTTCGCGATCGCTCCGGCCGGTGAGATATGGTCGGTCGTCACCGAGTCGCCGAGCAGGGCGAGCACCCTCGCCCCTTCGATATCGGTCACCGGCGCCGGTTCCGGCGTCAGGTCGTCGAAGAAGGGCGGCTTGCGAACGTAGGTGCTGCCGAGGTCCCACTCGTAGAGGTTGCCTTCCGGCACCGGGAGATTTTGCCAGCGCTCATCGCCCTCGAACACCGTGCCGTACTCGCTCCGGAACATCTCCGGATCGATCGAGCGGGACATCGCCTCCTTGACCTCTTCTTCGGTCGGCCAGATGTCCGCCAGGAACACATCCTGCCCGTTCGGATCGGTACCGAGCGGTTCATTCGTGAGGTCGATATCGACCGTCCCCGCGAGGGCGTAGGCGACCACCAGCGGCGGCGACGCCAGGAACGACGCCCGGACCTGGGGATGGATGCGGCCCTCAAAATTGCGGTTGCCCGAAAGGACCGACGCGACGACCAGTTCGTTGTCGTCCACGGCGCTGGCGACCTCATCGGGGAGCGGCCCGGAGTTGCCGATACAGGTGGTGCAGCCATAGCCGACGGTGTGGAACCCGAGCGCTTCGAGGTACGGTGTGACGCCAGACTCGTCGAGGTAGCGCGTCACCACCTGCGAGCCGGGCGCCAGGCTGGTCTTCACGTACGGCGGCACGTCGAGCCCACGCTCCACGGCCTTCCGCGCCAGCAGCCCCGCCCCGAGCATGACGGACGGGTTCGAGGTGTTGGTGCAGGAGGTGATCGCGGCGATCACCACCGAGCCATGATGCAGGTCGACGTTGGTGTCCTCCACATGAATGGTGACATCGCCAACATGTACCGGTCCCTTGGCCCGGGAGTGCTTGCCGAGATAGTCGTCCGCCACCTTCGCGGCCAGCGACTCCCCCTCGATCTTGCCTTCGTCGGTCTGGCCCGCCATCGCGGCGGGAGGATCGCTGGCCGGGAACGACTCCATCGACTGCTCGTCGTAGCCGTTGCCTTCGAGATCGTGGCCATCGGCGCCCGGGATGTTGAAGATGGTGTCGTAGGCGTCGCGGAATACATCCTGCACGCCGCCGAGGGCAATCCGGTCCTGCGGGCGGCGTGGACCGGCCACGCTCGGCTCGATGGTGGAAAGATCGAGTTCAAGCAGCTCGTTGAACTCCGGATCGGGCGTGGTATCCGTGCGGAACAGCCCCTGTTCCCTGGAGTACCGCTCCACCAGGTCGATCTGCTCGGCTTCGCGCCCGGTCAGTTCCAGGTAACGCAGGGTCTCGTCGTCGACCGGGAACAGCCCCGCCGTGGCCCCGTACTCCGGAGCCATGTTGGAGATAGTCGCCCTGTCCGCCAGGCTGAGGTTACTGAGACCTGTTCCGCAGTACTCAACAAACCGGCCGACCACGCCATGCTGGCGGAGCAGTTCGGTCACGGAAAGGACGAGGTCGGTGGCGGTGCAGCCTGGGTTCATGCCGCCGGTGAACTTGAGCCCAACCACTTCCGGCAGCAACTGGTACAGCGGCTGGCCCAGCATCACGGCCTCGGCCTCGATACCGCCAACGCCGTAGCCCAGCACGCCCAGCGCGTTGATCATCGTGGTGTGGCTGTCGGTGCCAACCAGCGTGTCCGGATAGGCGGCGACGCCGCCCTCGTCCGCCCTGGTGGCGACCACTGGCGCGAGGTATTCCAGGTTCACCTGATGCACGATGCCCGTACCGGGCGGCACCACGCGGAAGTTCTCGAACGCCCGCTGCCCCCAGCGAAGAAGTTCGTAGCGCTCGCCGTTCCGCTCGTACTCGCGCTCCACGTTGTGAGCGAATGCCCCGAGCGTGCCAAACCGGTCGATCTGCACCGAGTGGTCGATCACCAGGTCTACCGGCACCAGCGGGTTGATCTTCGTCACATCGCCGCCAAGCGTCTCCATCGCCGACCGCATCGCGGCGAGGTCGACCACGCAGGGGACGCCGGTGAAGTCCTGCAGCACCACACGGGCGGGCAGGAAGGGGAACTCGAAGTCGTCACCGCCCGCGCCGCCCGATGGGCTCCACTTCGCGAGCCCTTCGAGGTGCGATTGTTCGGCGAACTCGCCACCGAGGTTGCGCAGGACGTTTTCAAGCAGGATGCGAACGGTGAACGGAAGGCGTTCGAGCGACTCGACCAGGCCCAGTTCCACCAGGCGCTCAAGCCGGTAGTAGGAATAGGCGGTACCCGATGCGGTCGACAGTTGAGCGCGAGCGCCGACGGCGTTGTCGTTGGCCTGCGACTGATCACTCATGGATGTAGGGGTCCTTTCCGTGCCTGGTGGGCCAGGCAGTGGCGAAATGCGCTCTTGATGGAGGCAGGAGAACGACATCGTCCCGGCTTCACGCCGGTTTCCGGCGGTAACGGGCGTTCAGCTCGCCAATCGCGAATTACTCTCATATTCTACCGCGACCTCGCCCTCCGCGGTCCCATCCAGCCTAACCATCAGGACTGCGAGCATGCCGCGATGGGGACCGTTTTCGTTTACCTTTTTCCAGGCGCCATGCGGCGTCCACTTCACCGGCGAGATCTTCACGACGTTCAGCGTGCCCAGGAGATACCAGACCATGTCCTATTCGCGAGTCCTCATCAAGTTGAGTGGCGGCGCTTTCTCGGGTAAGGCCGAGACGTCGATCGACCGGTCGGCGGTGGATGCCCTCGTCAAGGAAATCATCTCGCTGACGGAAGATGGCGTACAGGTGGCGATCATGGTTGGCGGCGGCAACATCTTCCGGGGCCGGCTGGCGGACGACTGGGGCATCGAGCGGGCCGAAGCGGACAACATCGGCATGATGGCCACCGTGGTGAACAGCCTCATCCTGCGAAGCGCCCTCACCGCCCACGAGTCGCCCGAGGTCCGCGTGATGACCGCGATCCCCATCGCGGCGGTGGCCGAGCCATACATCCGGCTCCGGGCCGTCAAACATCTGGAGAAAGGCTACGTTGTCGTCTTCGCCGCCGGCATTGGCCAACCGTTCGTCACCACCGACTACCCAGCCGTGCAGCGGGCCATCGAAATCCGCGCCGACGCGATCCTCGCCGCCAAGCAGGGCGTCCAGGGCGTGTACGACGACGACCCGAACACGAACCCCGAAGCCCGGCTCTTCGCCGAGGTCACCTACGACGATGTGGTGTCGAACGACCTCAACGTGATGGACCAGAGCGCGTTCATCCTCGCCCGCGACCACAACATTCCCATCCACGTCTTCGATGCTGGAAGCAAGGGCGCCATGCGCCGGATCGTCAAGGGCGAGTCAGTCGGAACCTACGTAGGTCCCAACGCCACCACTCGATTCGCAGGCATTTGAGCAACACACCGTTCACGACCAAATCACGCCACCTTCAATCGTAGGAGCGGAACCCCGTTCAGAACGCACCTCACCATGCCCGCGCCCTCGATTCTCCGGGGATCCGTCCCTCCCATGCCCACGCCTTTTCGTACGACCACACCTTGCGTCAACCGCCAGCAATGGGGTATTTTTCAAAGAAGACGCTTGGACAATCCGGCGCCGCGTAAGGCAGGTTCACTTGGCCCTCTCCCAACCCACCCCACGACCCAATCCTCCTCGAACAGCCTCGGACCGCCTCCTGCTCACTCTGAAAATGCACGGCCCGCAGTCTTCCGCCGTCCTCGGTGGCCAGCTTGGCATATCCGGAGAAGCGGCCCGCCAGCAACTCCTCCGGCTGGAAGATCAGGGACTGGTGGAATCGCGCTCCGTGGTCCGCGGCGTTGGCCGCCCGCTCGCGATGTGGCATCTCACCGCCGCCGCCGAGCGCCGCTTCCCCGATGCCCACGCCCAGCTCACGGTCGACCTGGTCGCCATGATCCGCGACGAACTTGGCCAGCCTGCCCTGGACCAGATCATCGGCGCCCGCGAGCACGAAACACGCGCGGCCTACCACCGTCGCCTCGATGGCGAGATGTCCGTCGGCGGCAAGGTCGCGCGACTTGCCGAGATTCGCTCCGAAGAGGGGTACATGGCCGAGGTCGAGGCGACGGGCGATGGCTACCTGCTGGTGGAAAACCACTGTCCAATCTGCGCCGCCGCCACGAGTTGCCAGGATTTCTGCCGAGCCGAACTCAATGTGTTCCGGGATGTCCTCGGGCCGGGAGTCACGGTCGAGCGCACCGAACACATCCCGGCCGGCGCCCGCCGCTGCGCCTACCGCATCACGAAGACCAGCGAGGTATAGCTTCCGGACACGGAACGGGGCGGGCATCCGAGTCTGGATGCCCGCCCCGTTTTCGTTGCGATCTCATACCGGGTCCGGGAGACTACCCCCGGCATGATATGTGTCTCACGAAGACCGTTCGTGCGTAGGGATAGCCCAGCGAGCCGAAGGCGAGCGTGTGGCTGTCTTGATTAATCACCCGGACTTCGAATCAGGAGATGGCGACGCGCTTGAACCGCTTCTTGCCGGCTCGCAGCAGGACCGCGTCGCGGCCTTCCAGCACCGAACCGAACGGCACGTCGACATCGCTGACCCTGGCCTCGTCCACCGAGAGCCCTCCCTGCTGGGCCAGCCGCCGGGCCTCGCCGCGGGATTTCGCCAGTTCCGCGGCCACGAACGCATCGGCCAGCGTGAACGTGTCGACGACATCGCCCGCGGCAATCGTGGTCGTCGGCAACGACGTGTCATCGGCGGAAATGGTCCTCCCCGCTGAAAACAGCGACTGGGCGGCGGTCTTCGCCTTCTCCGCCTCACCCGCTCCGTGGGCGAGCTTCGTGGCCTCGTAGGCCAGGCGCTGCTTCGCCTCGCGCAGCGCCTCGCCACTCACCGACGTAAGCTGGACGATTTCGTCCTCCACCAGGAACGTAAACTGGCGGAGATACGTCTCCACCATCGCGTCCTCGGTGTTCACCCAGTACTGGTAGTAGTCGTATGGAGAGAACTGCTCGGGGTCGAGCCACACGCGCAGACCCGCGCCGGTCTTGCCCATCTTCTCGCCCGAAGCGGTGGTGATCAGCGGGGACACCAGCGCGAATGCCTTGCCCTGGTCCGACTTGCGGATCAGTTCCACGCCCGCGGTGATGTTCGTCCACTGGTCGGACCCTCCCATCTGCAGCAGGCAGCCTTCCTCGCGGAAAAGGTGCAGGAAGTCGTATGCCTGCACGAGCCGGTAGTTGAACTCCACGAAGTTCAACCCGGTGGATTCGAGCCGCGTGCGATAGGTATCGGTCGCGAGCATCTCGTTGACCGAGAAATGCCGCCCGATGTCACGCAGGAAGGGGATGTACTGGAGTCGCAGCAGCCAGTCCGCGTTGTTGACGCTCAGCGCGGCGGGGTTGTCGCCAAACTGGCCTCCCTCGTAATCGAGGTACTTGGCGAGCTGCTTCTGGATCGCCCCGAGGTTGCGCTCCAGGTCTTCAAGGCTAATCACTTCACGGGCGGAGGTACGACCGGTCGGATCGCCCACCATCGCCGTGCCGCCTCCGCCAAGCGCGATCGGGCGATGCCCCATCCGCTGGAGCGTGGCGAGCAGCATGATGCTGACCATGTGCCCGGCGTGGAGGGACGTTCCGGTGGGATCGAACCCGATGTAGACGGTAACCGGTCCGTTGTCGAAGGCCCTGCGCAGGCCCTCCTCGTCGGTGATGTCGTAGACGAATCCGCGCTGGCGCAGATAGTCCACCGGATTCACGCCCTGCTGTCGGGCGAGTTCCGGGGCACTAAGGGTACTGGCGAAGTCGATCACGGCGGTGGAAACAGACGAATCGGTCACGGGTTTGTCCTGGTGCGCTGTACACGGCAAGGCGTCCCCTGTGGAACGTCTCGATCATTGTATAGGACCGGGAACGGGCCGGGTTCAGTCGATTTCGCCGTCCAGCCAGGCGGCGACGTAGCCCGGAAGCGTCTCCCAGTCGGCCTGGTAGATCCAGGCGCCGCCCTCGGTATAGCCCGGCGTGAGCAGGCCGTCGATGTTGGTGAACTCCAGGCTGCTGGCCGACAGTCCCGGAACCATCGTCATCAACCGCACCTGCACGTCGAACTCGATGTTCGTCCGCACGGCTCCCGCGAGCGAGGCGATGATCTGGGGCAGCCTGGCGAACACGTCCGGGTCCTGAATCCGGTTGAGGAGCCCTTCCAGCACCAGGTGCTGGCGCATGACCCTGCCCCCGTCGGCGTCGATGTTCCGGCTGCGAGTGAACACCAGCGCCTGTTTGCCGTCGAGATGGATGATGCCGGCCGGGAAGTTCACCTCGGACCAGTCCGGATCGACCAGCTCGTAGGGGTTGTCAACCTCGATGCCGCCAACCGCGTCGATGATCGCCGGGAACCGGGTCATGCTGGTCATGGCGAATCCGGAGTCGATGCTTACGCCCAGGTTATGGGCAATCGTATCGGCGGTCAGTTGGGCGGCCTGCTCCCAGTCCAGGTCCGACAACGCAAGACCTCGCTGGTAGGCGGCGTTGATCTTGTCCCAGCCATATCCCGGAACTTCGACGTAGAGATCGCGCGGTATCGACAGCGTTCGCACGGTATTGGCCGCGGGATCGACCCGCGAGACCATGATGATATCGCTCCGCTGATCGGCGTTTTCCTCGCGGGTGTCGAGCCCAAGCACCAGGAACGTGAATGGCGCGTCTGTTTGCGCGGCGACCGGGTCGATCGCTCCGAGCCTGTACGCAAGGCCGGATCCCAACGCCATGCCCAGCAGGCGGCGACGGGACAGTGGAAGTGGCAGGTGGTCCAGTGATGGCATGATGATCGCACTCCTCATATGGGTCCCACAACGAGCCGCATGTGTGGCGGGGTGAGACTTCATTCTAGTACGTACGAACCGCCATTGCCGTTTCGGCAGTGATTCATCGCCCGAGAAGGCACACCGCGCGGACAACGGTCGATCCAGGCGCGTATGGGGCATGCGTTCCGCCCCTTGTTCGACAGGTACGCACATACCCGGATCGAGACCATCATGCATTTCCGCCCGTTGAAACCCGGCAAGCCCAAGACTATACTTTATGAAGTAATGACGACAACGATGTCTGGAGGACCCATGATCGCCACCACGCCAAGCGCCACGCCCATCACCTGGTACACGGACCGCGAGGAAGCGTTCGCCGAGGCCCGACGCCAGCGCAAACCGATCCTGATCGTTGTCTACCAGGACAACTGCGGCGGCTGCGACAAGCTCGACGATGTCACCTTCGTCGACGAGGCCGTCGTCTCCGAGATCACCGAGCGGTTCACCCCGCTTAAGCTGCAACTGTTCGGAGACCGCGAGTTCACCCGCCAGCACCAGGTGTTCTGGACCCCCACCATCCTGATCGCCGATCACTGCGGCAAGGTGCGCTACACATCGGTCAACTATCTCCCGCCCGAGGAGTTCCGCGACGTGCTCGACATCGGCGAGGGCATGGCCGGCATGCGCTGGAAGGAATACGACCGCTCGATCGCCCGGTTCAAGGCCGTGGAGGAGCGTCGCCCCGATGGACCGATGACGGCGGAGGCGATCTACTGGCGCGGCATGACCGAGTACTTTCAGGACGGCAAGGCGCCAGCCACCGCCAAGCGGGTCTGGGCCGAAATCCTCGAGCGCTTCCCCGATTCGATCTGGGCCAGGCGCCAGCCGTAACGACGCATCGACGCGAAGCGGGAACGGTCCGGGCGAATTCACCCGGACCGTTGCTCGATTGAGTGCTTTTCCGCCCGATGAGCTACTGGGACCGTTCGACGCGGTTCGCGTTGGCGACGAACGCCCCGCTCATGTACGCGGCCAGTCCCGGCGCGGTCTCGTCGATGTTTTTCGTGAATCGCTCGTCGGCCACGTACATCTCGCCGATTCCCCGGTGGATTTCGATCGAGCAGTCGTAGTACCAGCGCGTGATCTGCGAACGGTGCTCCTCGGCCAGGTCCATTGCCGCATCGCTGCTGACGGAAGTTCCCGCCCGCATCAGGGCCACGAACCGCTGGCTCAACTCGCCGGTCTCGGCCTGGATACGCATCCAGTCGTCCTTCGTGTACGACGAGGCCCGCTGCTTGGACTGCTTCCAGGCGTCCGTATCGCCCCAGCGGCCGCGAGCCTCATCCTCGTACTGGTCGGGATCGAAATCGCCGAACACTTCGAGCTTTTCTTCAGGTGTCAGGTTGTAGCCGCTCAAGGTCGCCTCCATCTCTCGTTCAATCGCCGCCACCATCGCCTGCAAGCGTCGCAGGCGGCGAGTCAGCAATTCATGCTGCCGTTCGAGATGCCGGTACGCGGGGGTACCGCCGTCATCCAGCATGGTGGCGATATCGTCGAGGGGGAACCCGAGTTCGCGGTAGTTGAGCACACGCAAAAGCCGGTCGATGTCGGCCTCCGCATAGATCCTGTAGCCGGCGGGCGAACGGTCGCTGGGCGTCAGCAGGCCGATGTGCTCGTAGTGGTGCAACGTCCGGATCGTTACCCCAGCAAGC
>CAZUPA010000014.1:0-35127 GCA_964622205.1 uncultured Sphaerobacteraceae bacterium | reverse complement strand
CCAACGCCGCGGCCTGGATGTGGGCCAACGGCCGTCGCAACGAGTGGGTCTGCCAGTAAGGCCCACCACCGTTCGCTGACGATTCACGTTACACCCACACGACCCCGGTGCTCATGAGCACCGGGGTCGTGTCGTATTCAACGAAGACCCAGCGCGAGGTGAGAAGCTCATGTTGGACGGCACAGACTCACACCGCGCCATCACGAATGCCTTGCCTTTGAAGACCCTGTCCGTCATCCAGAGCGAAGCGATGGATCGCCGGACGAAGTCCTTGGCGGCGCGGCCGCCTCTCCTGCATGATTGGGACATCACCGTGCAACGTCCGTAATCGCATCTTCGCTTCAGGAGCTTTGGCCTTGAAAACGGGCTACGTCTCCATCGTGGCCAGCGCGACACGCACGCTGTACACCGGCGTCACAAGCAACCTGGAACGACGGGTCTGGGAACACAAGACACATGCATTCGAAGGCTTCTCCACCAAATACCGAACCACCCGCCTGGTCTACATTGCCGAGTTCTCACGGATTGATGATGCAATAGCATGGGAGAAGGCACTGAAGGGCAAGAGCCGAGCAGAGAAGATTACGCTCATCGAAGCAGCGAATCCGAAGTGGAACGATCTGGCCTGGAACTGGTTCGATCAGTCAGCGGTACAAGAGCCCACTTGAGTGGACACCGCCTGACGGCGGAAGGACTTCGTCCGGCGATGTTTCGCTTCGCTCAACATGACGACTATGGGGTGGCGAGACATGCCAAGTATTTTGATACGGGAAGAGTAATCAAGGAGAAGTAGATCATGCCTAATTCGCTGGACGACGCTTTTTCACGACTACCGCCGGATCGGCAGGCCAGGATTCGCACCAGGGAACTGGAACTCCTGGCGGAGGAAGGAGGCAGTCTGGACGACAACCCTGGGCTGTTCGTGTGTAGAGACCACCCCGGCGCCTACCACCATCCCGAACCGGAAAACGATTAGCGAACCGGGACGCCGGCGGTGACGGCCGGGAGGTCCCGCACGTCCACGTCCTCGTCCAGCGGCAGGTCGCCGAGCCGGATCGACAGCACCTGCGAGACACCATCGCCGCCCATCGTCACCCCGTAGAGCGTATCGGCGATTTCCACCGTCCCCCGGTTGTGGGTGATCACGATCGCCTGGGTCTCGCTCGCGAGCTTCCGCAACTCGTCGCGGAACCGCACCACGTTGGCCTCGTCCAGCGCGGCATCCACCTCGTCGAGCAGCACGAATGGGGTCGGGTTCACGCGCAGGATCGCGAACAGCAGCGCCACCGCCGTCAGCGAGCGCTCGCCGCCGGAGAGCAGCGCCAGGCTCTGCAGCCGCTTGCCCGGCGGCTGGGCCACGATGTCGATCCCGCCCGGCGCACCCGACTCATCGTCGCTGGTGAGCACCAGGCGCGCGGTGCCTCCGCCGAACAGCACCGTGAAGGCCTCGGTGAAGGCCAGCGAAACCTTCTCGAAGGTTTCCTCGAACCGCGCCTGCATCGTCTCGTTCAGGTCGGCCAGCAGCTGGCGGATGGATGCCGCCGCCCGCAGCACGTCGTCCATTTGCGTTGTCAGGTGCTCGTAGTGAGCCGATTCGCGCTCGAACTCTTCCACCACGTCATCGCCGGCATATCCTACCCGCCTCAGCCGGTCGCGCAGGCGGCTGATCTCCCGCTCCACCGCTTCATGATCGTCGCTGAGTTCCCATTCCTCGGGATTGGGCGCATCTTCCGCGGTGAGCAACTCTTCCGGACGCTCGAACCCGAGATCGTCCACGATCCGCTGCTGGATGGCGGCAACCTCGGACCGCGCCCGCTCCACTTCGAGGCTACCCTGGTTCATGCCGCGTTCGCGCTCCACCAGGTGCTGCCGCGCGCGCTCGATGGCCGTCTCCAGTTGAGCCGCCGCCGCCTCCGCCGTGGAAAGCGCGGTTACCAGCGGTTCGCGACCGGCGCTCGCCGTTGTATCCGACGCGGCGAGGCTGGCGACCTCTCGCTCCAGCCGTTCGAGCTGCCCGGCGAAGGCGGTCCGCTCGCCATCGAGTTCCGCCAGCCGGTTCGCCCGCAGGCTCATCTCCTCGGCCAGGCCGGTCCGCTGCGAGGTCAGGGACGCCACCCGGCGCTGCTCGGCGCGATACCGCTCTTCGAGCGCCGCCAGTTCCTGCTGGGCGGCCGTCAGGGCCGCATCGGCCTCGCTGGCCGTCTCTCGCATGCCAGAGAGCCGGGCCAGGATCGATTCGTGCCGCTCGCGAAGGCCGACCAGGGTCGCGGATACCGCTTCCCTCTTCTCCGTGGCCGCCGTGAGGTCCTCCGCCCACTGGTCCCGCTGCTGTCCCGCCGCCTCGGTCCGGCGATCGGCGGCCCCCTGTTGCTGTCGCAGGTCGCGGAGCCAGTTCCGCAGCCGATCCCGCTGGCCGCCACGCTCACGCCCCTGCGCCACGAGCCCCGCCCGCTCCGATTGCACGTGCGTTCGCTCGTCCTGCAATGCCTGGGCGCCAGTCGCAACCGTTTCCTGTTGCGACTTCGCTTTGGCGCGCTGCCGCTCGAATCCGCGAATCTCGTCCGGAAGCTCCCGCAGGTCACGCTCCCGGCCAAGCACGCCGCTCTCGCGCACGGCCGACCCACCGGTGACCGATCCGCCCGAGCGAGCGATTTCGCCGCCCAGCGTGACGGCGTTCCAGCCGGAAGGCAGTTCGCGCATCGCCTGCCGGGCAGCCGGAAGGTCGTCCACCACCACGAACCGTCCCAGCAGCGCTCGCGCCACCACCGCGATGTCGTCGTCGCTCCGCACGAGGTCGCTGGCGACGCCATGCACACCGCCAAGGCGGTCGAGTTCGCGGGGCGCCGGCCGCTCCCCTCGCCGGGCCAGGGTCTCCAGTGGCTGGAACGTCGCCCGCCCCGCCTTCGCCTGCTTGAGCAGGGCAATCGCCGCCTCGGCGTCGGCCCAGCGCTCCACCACCACATCCTGCACGTGGCCGCCCAGGGCAACCTCGATCGCGGTGTCGTATCGTGCATCCACCGCGATCAGTTCGGCCACGGTTCCGCGAATGCCCCGTAACGCCCCGTCGCGATGTGCCTGCATGACCTGTCGCACACCAGCGTGCAGACCGGTCCCTTCCTCCTGCACGCGCCGTAGCACCGCCAGCCGGTTGGACGCCTGCCCGAGACGACGCTCGGCGTCCGCGAGCGCGGTGGTGGCGGCGGTCATCGCGTCCTTCTGGCCGTCGATTTCTCCGGCGATGGCCGTCAATCGCTCGTCCAGTTCGGCGATCGCGGCCGTGATCCGCTCGTCCTCGGCCTGGAAGGCCACCATCTCCGCTTCGAGCTGGGAAATCCGGCCGGCCCGGTCCTTCGCCTCGCGGGCGATTCGCTCCGCCTCGGTCGATGCCGTCTCCCGCTTCTGTTCGATCAGGGCCAGTTTCTGGGCAAGGTCGGTGGCGATACGCTCCTGCTGGCCAATCTCCCGGGCCAGCCCAGCCGCCTCCTGCTCGAGATCGGCTCGCGCCCGGCGATCGGCTTGCGACGCCGATTGCTGGGTGGCCACCGCCTCGCGCGCCTCATCGACGCTGGCGACCAGTCCCAGCAGCCCGGCGTTGACCATATCGAGTTCGCGTTCGGCCTTGTGTACTTGCTCGTCGAGCCCCGACTGGGTGTCCAGCATGTCCTCGCGGCGGCGGTCGAGCGCGGCCCGCCGCTCAACGATGAGATCGCGCTCGTGACCCACGCGCCGGGCGCCCTCGCGAATCGTTGCGAGCCGGGCATCGTGGTTGGCCAGCGATTCGCGGGCGGTGGCCAACTGTTCCTGGGCGGCGAGCCGATCGGCGATCTGTCCATCGAGCGCGGTTTGCAGCCCTTCCAATGCGGCCTGGTCTTCCGCGATCAGGCCCTCCGCCGTCGTCAACCGGGCGCTGGCCGCTTCCAGCAGCCGCCGGTAATGCCCGCGCTGGAGGAAGGCCTGGCGGTCGCGCAGTCCCTGGTATTCGCGAGCCTGCCTGGCCGACCGCTCCAGCGATTTGAGCCGGGGCCCGAGTTCGAGCAGCAAGTCCTGGAGCCGGTTGGAGTTGGCGTCGGCCTCGTTAAGGTTGCGCTCGGCTTCGGCCACCCGAATCCGCAACCCCGCCAGATCCGCCGCGTGCTCGAACAGGCCGCGCCGCTCTTCCGCCTTCTGGCTCAGCGCGACATCCACCAGCCCCTGACCAACCACGGTGTAGCTCTGGCCCAGCGAGGCCGTCAGGTGGGAGACATCCTTCAGGCGCACCCGTCGCCCGTTGAGGAAGTACTGGTTCTCGCCGCCACGGAACGCTCTCCGCGTCACCGTCACCTCGGTGAACTCGCTGTCCAGCCAGCGATCCTCGTTGTTGAAGGTCACGGTGACCTCGGCCATCCCGGCCGGCGACTTGCCCCGGCCACCGGCGAAGATCACGTCCTCGGTCTTCTTCGAGCGCAGCGCGCTGTGGCTCGTTTCGCCGAGCACCCAGCGAACGGCATCGGAGATGTTCGACTTGCCGGAGCCGTTCGGCCCCACCACGGCGGTGATGCCGGGCTCGAACACGAACACGGTCCGGTTGGCAAAGCTCTTGAAGCCGTGCAGGTCAAGCCGGGCAAGCCGTGGTACAGGTTGTTCGGCGCGATTGGCCTGAGCCGCCATCGGGAATTCCAGGGTGAAAACACATGTTCGGCACGCGACCAGCCTCGCGCGCGCAGACCGCTAAGCGTACCATCCGGGCACGGCAGAGGGGCTTGGGGAACGCCGAACTTCATTCCAGCGAATGAGCGTGTGTCGTTCTTTTGAGCGAGAAGAACGTGCCGGGTTAGGAGCAGGCAGAAGTCCGGCCGAGCAGTCACCATCTCCCGCGGGGATTTGGTTCTCCTCTCACCGCAGCGCGGAAATCGCTCAGGAAGCCCTGGTCGTCGGCATGCCCCTGTTCGGCGTGCCACAGCGCGACCGAAAGCGACATCCGCGCCGCATACCAGAAGATCTTCGCCCGACCGTCTCCGAGGTCGAGACCCATCGGCCTCAGCACGGCCTCCCACTCATGCTCGGGGAAGTACCACCACACAAGCGGTCCAGCATCCCGGCACGCGTCGGCCAGCACGATATCATCCCAGTCAAGCAGCCACAGCCGATCCCCCTGAACCAGCATGTTGGAGGTGTTCGGCTCGTCGTGAGTCGGCACCAGATAGCTGGGCTGGAAGTCCATAGCCTGGGCGAAGAAGGTGGTCATGGCTGACTCAATGTCCGCTGCGTGAAACAACGGCTCGTTTCGCTTCCCAACCCGCGCCCTCAGATGTCTGAGTTCTGACTCAAAGGCCGCTTGTGGCGATCGCTCTCCATGCGCGGCAAGTAAACGCCTCAAGGGTGCATCGGCGTGAACCAGCCCAAACAGTGCTCCAACCTGCGCAGCGTGGGTGCGAATCCAATCCCGGTCTGGTGAATGCCCATCAATCCATTGCTGTACGATCCATTCCCGGTCCGCGCTCCGGCCATGCCGCGGCACCCGTGGGGCCACGCCCAGTTCACTCAACCGCACAAGCGGCGCTGGATGTACGTCGAATGCCACGAACACCGTGCGTTGCGCCGAGCGAGCAATCCAGCATTCCTTGCGCCATCCCTGGTCCGGGCGCGCCAGGGTCCATGTTTCTTCCGGCCAGCTTTGGGCCAGAACCGCTCGAACATCGGCCTCAGCCATACTCCGCCTCACCCTGGTTCATCTCTCGTCAGGATCCAGTATGGGTCCGAATGCTCGACGAGTCGCCCTGGGATGGACATCGCTCGCACTTCATCATCGAAGCAGACGCCGGAACGCCCTGGCAAGGAATCCTCGCCAGGGCGTCCCGAATTGTCAGCAGTGCGTATGGTGCGGTCGACACCTAGCTGGCGCGCTGGCTTCGCTTGGTCCAGGCAAAGGTCGCGATCACGGCGAGGGCAACGCCCCCCAGGATCATGATCTCCATGCCGTTCCCGTCCTGGGCCGTGGAGCCCTGGCCAGTACTTGGGAGTTCCGCGACTCCATCGTCGCCGGAGCCATCATCGACCGCTCCATCGTCAGTTGCGTCGTCGGCCGCGTCAGCGGTGTCATCCGTCGCATCGTCGGTATCGACGGCATCCGCTGCATCAGCGGTATCGTCGTCCGTCGCATCATCGGTATCCACAGCATCGACTGCGTCATCAGCCGCACCGTCATCCGCGGTGTCATCGGTGTCAACAGCGTCGTCCGTCGTGTCATCGACAGTATCTTCGGCATCAACCCCATCATCTGCATCGGGCTCCTGGGCATACGCGCCAGAAACGCCGAGGGTGAGCGCAAACCCCGCGATCAGGGTCAACAGGGCCAATCGTTTGAGGGATACGCGGAACAGGTCAGTCATGAACGGGTCTCTCTTTCCAGTATCGTGAGGCACCTTTCGCGGATGCTGACCCGGCCAATCTTAAGCATGCGGCCACGAATATCAATGTTCATGACCTATGACCCATGCATCGCCTGTGACCTCTTGACCTTCCCGTGTTGGGGGGCTCCTGACAGCCCTTGCGAGGCCGCCAGAAGTCCGATTCCTGCCTCAGGTACAGCGGTGACTGGAACGCTCGATCCGGCGCTGCGGGTCATCGCCTTCCTCCAGCACCGTCGGTTCCAGCACGGAATACAGCTCGACCGTGGCCAGTTGCATCGGGCCGTCGTGCTCGGCGTTCCAGTTCCGGCAGAGATAGCCAGCCATGCTCCGGCGCGGCCCCGAGCGGGAATCCTCGTCGAGCGCCGAGAAGTATTTGCGCCAGTACTTGTTGCCGTAATAATCGCCGCCAATATACTCCGGCCGATCCCAGCTGAGCGGAACAACCAGGCTCATATCCTCCTCCACCAGGCTTGGCAGCAGGTTGACCTGCTGGCCACCCTCCAGCGTGCCAACGATCACCGACCATTGGGTCGAGCGGGGAGGACGCGGCGCGAACATCGACCATTTCTGGTACACCGCCAGGCCATATACCACTGGCCGCGACTCGCGAGGCATGGTGTAGAACGAGACACTGGCGACATTCCAGCCCAGCACGATCGCCAGCAACAGCGCGGCGGCCACGTTGGTGAACAGGCTGGCGCGAACCACCCGCGAGGAATCGGCCGAGGTGGCCGCTCCCCGTCCCCAGAATCCCCGCCACCGCGCCCGCAACGCCGGGAACCGTTCGCGCGCCAGGCGGTTCGCCCAGCCCAGCGCGCGGTCCCACGCCACGGTCGGCAGGAAGCAGACCATACACAACGTGCTGATCCACGGGAAAATGCCGATGTTCATGGTGAGCATGATGCCGATCTGCAGGCCCACGATCATTACGATGCCCGCGCAGCGCATCCGCGCGTTTTTCCACGGCACGAAGACGATGATCGGCATCGCGACCTCGACCACCATGGTGGATGCCGTGAGCACGCGCATCAGGTCCGGGAACTGGAAGAGCCAGTCGCCGATCGGCGTGGTGAGTTGTTTGGCCCCCAGCGCGTAGTAGAGCGCCGTGAAATCGCTACGCCACTCGTCCCCGGTTTTCAGCAGGGCCGTGAAGAAATAGACGGACGCGATTTGCAGCAGCAGCGCCGCCGACGCCACCGAGATGTACCACGGCCGGGGAGCGGGCGTGCCACGAGCCCGTCGCTGGTCCACCGACCATACCGCCCCAACCGGCAGGAACATCGCCCAGAACATGAGCAGCCGCAGGAAGGAATCCGCCCCGCTCAACACCAGCGGATTGCGCACCTGCAGCGACACCAGCAGGATCCACAGTACCGCCATCGCCAGCCGCGTGCGATATCCCACGATCACGGCCAGGCAGGTCACCACCGTGATGGCGAACATCAGGTAGCCGAACTCTGTCGTGCCGTTCGCGAAGTAGAGCGACCAGCGCCAGATGTTGAGGGTATCCAGCACCTGCTCGCGAGAAAGCAGCCCCCGGTCGCTGTAGTGCAACGCCAGGTCCGACCAGCGGCCCAGCAGGTCGAACAGCATTACCAACCCCAGCACCATCCGGAACACCGCCAGCGACCGCAGGTCAACGCCGAACATCGTGGAGAGCAGCGCCGGGACAGCCGCCCACCGCGAGGGTTCCGCCTCGGCCACGGCGGCGGGTTCATCCAGCGCGGAGGGCGCGTCCAGGACGATTGGGTCGGTTTCCTGCTGGGTCAGCGTCATGGTCCCGTTCCTCCACGCCGGCCCAGCGGGACCGGCGGTGACGCACATTCCGCCCCAGCCGCGCAACCGTCAACAACGCACATGGCCGTGGAGACGGCGATGTCGTCCACGGCCACTCCTGCCTGGCTCATGTATGGGATGGAATCCCGCGGCCCAACCGGCCTACTGGTAGATCACCAGGTTGGGAGAGGGGTTCAGCGAGATGACTTCCTCGGCCGTCATCAGCGGATCGTCGAGCTGGTAGAACAGCTTGATGCCGTGATACTCGATCGGCTCCTGGGTGATGACCCAGTTGTAGGTGTCCGCCTTCATTTCGGGCGATCCCCATCCATCCATGTCGATCACCAGGTCGACACCGGAAACTGGCCCGACCTGGTCCTTCTCCTCGATCATCGAATGGTGGAACTGGTGAACGATCAGGGTTTTCGGCGGCACGTTGTACCTGGTTGAGATATCCACCAGCCAGTTCTGCGCCTCGGTCACCTCTTCGGCCGTCACCTGACCGATGTCCACGCCCGGAACCTCATCGCCCCGCATGTGGAACTCGGGGTCTATGCCGAGATGCACGTGGGGCTTGGCGATCCACTCCTCGAGCCCGGCATAGTCTTCCAGCGGCTCGCGGAATCCCATCTGCACATCAAGGAACAGCAGGATGTCGTTCTGCTCGGTGAAATCGGTGTATTTGTCAAGCAGCTCGCGGCTGGCGTCGGCGATCCACTTGCCATCCTCGCCTTCCCAGCCCTGCGCCACCGAGGCGATCATCTCGAACCCGATTTTCACTGGCGTGTCAGGATCGGCCGCCCGGTAATTCTCGGCTTCTTCCTCGAGCCATTCCAGCACCTGATCGGGTTCGGCTTCGCCCAGGATCCCCATGTTCTCGTTGCCGGGGAATCCGTAGTACAGCAGCACGCGGCTTCCGGGAAAGAGCGCTCCCGACGACTGGGCCAGCAACGGCATGGCCCCCGGGATCATCGGCGCGGCAAGGGCGGCGCCACCCATGGCGAGGGCCTGGCGGCGGGTAAACCGGCGGTTCCGGTTCAGCAATGGGGAAGCCGGTTTCGGCATACGGGCCATATGGTCAACATCCTTCGGGGGTCATTTCGTATGCACCTCAATGTGCATGCAAGCCGCTCATCCATATCCAGCGCTCGGCCGGACGAATTGGTTTCCTTAAAGTGTACGTCGCCACGCGCAATTCGGTTGGTTGTGCCGTGGAGAGATCCGTCAAGGGGTCCAGAGCCGGCAAGGCCGCCTGGTGACCATGGAGGACGGATACACTCAAGAATGCGGCCCCGGGGTTCCATCACTCATTCTTCGGAGAGGGTCGAAGACCTCGGGGTTGTGATTTAAGTGTCCCAGGCTGCAATCATAATCCCTTAATCGCCCGCTGCCCGCCACCATGCACCGGCCCATCCTCCGCAAGCGAGCCGTCTCCACCCAATCGCATGACGTGACAGCGGGGAACATCTGATATTGGCCAAATGGTTGGTGGTAGGATCATGCTTCCCGCCGGGGGACACCGCCAGGCCACCAGGACCGCGACGACCCTCCCGCCGCGGCTATCCCATGGAGGAAGGTCCGTTCGTGACGACCCCGCAGGAACCCACCGCTTCGCGCATCTTGCCTTTCCGGCCCCGCAAGGCCCGGCCCGCTCGCCAGCGACAGGCGGATTCACCATCCAGTCAAACCCCCGGAGACATCGACGACACCATCGACCGCCTCCTCAACGTCAGCCCGGTCAACGATCCGCTCCCCGGCGAGGGTGACGGCGTTACCCACCTGCGCGCCGTCCAGCTTGGCGCATCGACCGGGGCGTTCTACCCGCATACCCTCACCGAGAACGTGCCATTCGCCGCCCGGCGGCTTGGCATCTCCACCATCGAGATCATGCTCCAGACCCAGGGCGAGTACGATCCCACATTCCTTCGCACGGTCGCCGGAAACGCCCGCGCGGCCGGCGTGGGCGTTCACTCGGTACACCTGCTTTCGCGCGCGCATCCCTTCTTCGATCCTTACGCCCGCCGCGTCCAGGAGGCCCACGCCCTCTTCCGCCAGGCCGTCGATGGCGCGGTCGAACTTGGCGCCGGGGTCATTGTCTGGCACGGTCCGGATAGCCACCAGGTCGCCAGCGATGAGGGCTGGGAGCGCTTCATCGAGCTTGCCCGGATGCTGGCCATCGCCTGCGGCGAAGCGGGGATGGCCCTGGGTATCGAGAACGTCTCCTACGGGGCAATCTCGCAGGTGCGACACGTGGTCAACCTCGCGCCACGCCTGGAAGAAATCGGCACGCGCGACCAGGTCGGCTTCGTCTTCGATCCCTTCCAGGCGGCGGAAGCGGGCGCCAACCCGTTCATGGTGCTGGCCGCCATGGGCAACCGGATCGTGAACGTACACATCAGCGACTATCGCAACCATGACACCACCATCCGGCACCTGCTTCCGGGCGATGGCGACCTGCCATGGTCCGCGCTTGTCCGCGCCATTGCTGGCAGCGGCTATCGCGGCCCGATCATGATCGAAGGCCCGCTTGGCGCCGGCGACGAGGGCATGGAACGCGTGCGGAAAGTCATCGATCCCCTCATCCGCTCGGTGTTCCCGTTTTCACCCGACGGCGTGCCCGCGGCTGACGGAGACCAGGCCACCACCCTCGTTTCACCTCCAGCCGGCATCCTGAAAGGCATCGCCCTCTTCAACCAGGGAGAGTTCCACGCCCAGCACGAAGAGATCGAGGCCGAATGGCACGCCGAACGGGGGCCGATTCGCCGCCTCTACCAGGGCATCCTCCAGATCGGCGTCGGGTTCCACCACGCCCTGAACGGTAACCAGCGGGGCGCGGTCGCGCTGCTACGCGATGGCATCGAGAAGACATCGGAGTTCCTGCCACAGGCTCTCGGAATCGATACCGGCAGGTTGGCGCGCGAGAGCCAGGCCTGCCTCGACCAGATCGAATGGCTCGGCCCGGATGGCATCGACCAGTTCGACCCGGATACGATTCCCACCATCGTGTTTGCCACGGACTGACCGTATAGCGCGTCACGTGTGCCTGTCTGGCACGGCCATCGTCGATTGGCGCTTGATACGACAACCCCGGCTGCCGTATGCTGACGAAACCATTGCCGCACTGTTATCGCGGGAGTTGGTGTGCCCAGCAACGGGGCTGTTCGTTTTCCATGGCGCCCAACTCCGGCCAACGTGCGACACATGGCTATCGCAAACCGGTGCGGCCGCATCTCTCCAGACCCGGCAATGCACGGCCACCTCGAACGAATCGCGTCCAGTACGGGATCGCGGGGCGCCCGTTGCGCACCGGCACACAGCAAGGCGGGGCATGCGCAGCTTCTTCCACAGGCAAGGAAAGTTCCGGCCACGGTCGACCGAAGAGGCGACCGGCGATTCCGCGATCCCCGAGGATCTCTGGGTCAAATGCCCCAAATGCGGCGAACTCATCTATTCGAAGGAACTTGCTCACAACGCCCAGGTCTGCCCCAAGTGCAACCACCATTTCCGGCTCGGCGCCCGCGAACGCATCACCCTGCTCGCCGATGAGGGCACGTTCGTCGAATGGAACCGTGGCGTGTCGCCCGAGGACCCGCTGGAGTTCGTCGACCCGAAGGGCTCCTACGCCGAGAAACTCGTCCAGACCCAGTCCAAAACCGGCGAGACCGAATCCCTCATCACGGGCCTGAGCCAGATCGAGGGGCGTCCAGTCGTCACCATCGTCACCGAGTTCGGCTTCATGGGCGCCAGCATGGGGTCGGTGTGGGGCGAGAAACTCGCCCGCGCCGTCGAACGCGCCGCCGCCGACGGATTGCCGGTTCTCACCGTGAACGCCTCCGGCGGGGCCCGAATGCACGAAGGACTCTTCTCGCTGATGCAGATGGCGAAGACCGTCGCCGCCTTCGACCGCCTTGGCCGCGCTCACCTGCCACACTTCTCGCTGCTGGTCGATCCCTGCTACGGCGGCGTCACCGCCTCCTACGCAACCGTCGCCGACGTGATCCTGGCCGAACCGGGCGCGCTGATCGGCTTCGCTGGCCAGCGCGTGATCGAACAGGTCACCAAGCAAAAGCTGCCCGAAGGGTTCCAAACGGCGGAGTTCCTGCTCGATCACGGCATGATCGACCTTATCGTCGAGCGTGCCGCGCTCCGGAGCGCCATCGCCCGCCTGATCGACCACCACGGCGCCGCGCCGGTTTCCATCGGAAACGACGTTCTCGCCCGCCTGAACGGTTCTCCCGCCAGCGAATCGCTCGATGCCACCGCCCCACTCGCCAGCACCCTGGATTCCGTCCGCCAGGAAGAGGATGCTCCCCACCATGTCGATGCCTGAACCCGCCACCGAGCAGGACCTGTCGCCAGTAACCACCCTGCGGGCCATCGACCGGGTTCGCATCGCCCGCGATCCCCACCGGCCCGCCACGCTCGACTACATCAACGACCTGTTCGCCGATTTCGTGGAACTGCACGGCGACAGGGTCTTCGGCGACGACCATGCCCTGATCGGCGGTCTCGCCCGGTTCCGGAATCGGAGCGTGATGGTCCTCGGACACCAGGGGGGCGCCAATACCCGCGAGAATATCGCCCGCAACTTCGGCATGCCGCGCCCGGAAGGTTTCCGCAAGGCTCGCCGCCTCATGCGTCACGCCGAGAAATTCGGCCTGCCGATCATCACCTTCATCGACACGTCGGGCGCCGATCCGGGCATCGGATCGGAAGAGCGCGGTCAGGGTACGGCCATCGCCGAAAGCCTGCTGGAGATGGTTGGGATCAAGGTTCCGGTCGTCTGCGTGGTCATTGGCGAAGGCGGCAGCGGCGGCGCCCTGGCGATCAGCCTGGGAGACCGGCTGCTGATGCTGGAGAACGCGGTCTACGCGGTTGCCTCTCCCGAGGCCTGCGCCGCCATCCTCTGGAAGGACGCATCGTTCGCGGGTGAAGCCGCCGAAACGATGCGCGTCACCGCCGCCGATCTCCAGCGGTTCGGCATCATCGACGAGTTGATCCTCGAGCCGGTTCCCGCCCACGAGGCCCCCGGCGCGACGATCAGGGCGGTGGGCGAGCGGATCGAGGCCCACCTCTCCGAACTGGTCTCCACCTTCGATTCCAGCGATCCCGCCAGCATCGACGCCTTGCTCAACGCCCGCTACGACAAGTTCCGCGTCATCGGCGCCTGGCACGAGGTGTAACTCCTCCGGCCCAATCCCTGAGAACGCATGACAACGCCCCGGTGACATCACCGGGGCTGTTGTGTTCCGGGTCAACTCCCGCCTGGACGAGGCTTTCGGCGTAATGCGCGTATATGTGTCGCGAATACACCGACCGCTCTGGTAGCGGCGAAGCTCGTCTTCGCCAGGCGGAATCACCCGCGCGTACGTCTGTCTTCGGACACCACACGCACAATCCGCATCATCCCCATACCGCGCCGAACCGCTCACCACCGTGGCCGGGCTAGGCCTGTCCGCGCTCGGCCTCCCACAACTGCCGCTGGACCTGCATGTGCCCCACATGGAGCGCGGTGTGATCCAGCGCGTGAAGCAGCACCTCGGCGACCGGCCAGCCGCGCTCGATGTACCGCGGCTCGGTGGTCTGCCCGTTGAAGTCCTCCTCGGTGAGCCCGTCGAGCAGGGTGTGCAACCCGTCCAGCCAGCCATCATAGCGGGCCTGGATATCGGCCAGCGTCCCCGTCGCCGAGAACTCACCTTCCCGAACGCGGTTTGATGGGGCTCCGCCCACGGCATGAAGTGTCATGAACTCGCCCGCCGACGCGACATGGATCGCCATCGCCGCGAAGGTGTTCATCTCGTGGCCGCCATCACGCGCCGCGGCTGGCTTCCAGGCATTGAGGTCTTCCTCGGGGATGCCCTCCATCGCCGCGAAGAGATCGGCGACCACCGACCGCAACTGGAACTCCAACGCCCGCCCAAATGCGTTCATCAACACTCCTTGATCCGCAGTAACGATATCTTACGACGTTTCCGTAAACTAGCCCTGGGCCATCCGCGTCATCCACGGCCGCTCGGCCCCAATGGTCGTTTCGCTTCCATGTCCCGGATACACCACCAGGCTGTCCGGCAGGTCGAGCAGGCGGGCGATGGACGTCTCCATCGTGGTCTGGTCCGAGCCAGGGATGTCGGTGCGGCCATGCCCACCCGGGAACAGCACGTCCCCGCCCAGGAAGATATCGTCCGGCTCGCTCACCAGCACGATATGCCCCTCGTCGTGACCGGGCAGGTGCATCACCGTGAAAGTGTGCTCCCCGAGGGTCACCGTATCTCCATCGTCGATGGTGGAATCTACCTTCGCCGGGGAAATCGGCACTGGTGCGTCTGCTCCAGGATTCGTGATGCGCTCGACCACGCCGGTATGCGCGATCACCGGTACCTCGAACGCCTTCGCGATCGCATCGGTATCGCCGATGTGGTCCCAGTGACCGTGCGTGATCACGAGCGATTGCACCTTCGCGCCCTGTTCGGCGACGGCCGCCTGGATCAGGGCGAGGCTCTCGGGCGGCGCATCGATGATGAGTGCGGCCTTCGACGCATCATCCACGACCAGGTAGGCATTGGTTTCAATCGGTCCCGCTGGAATACGGGTAATGGTGAGGGTCATCGACGTCTCCTATCGCACGAAAGCCAGGTACTACCTGCCGCAATGATAGGTGAGGAACCGCTTGCGGACCGGGACGTTGTTTCCGCCCACCGCCTCCCTCGCATCTTCACGGATCATGCGCGACGAACCACCAACGACCACCTATCCGGATACTCGTGACGAGAGTGGCAGGCTCGTCGACTGCTTGACCACCTGCATCGGAATGTCGGTCTTCGCCGCCTGAACACCCGGTATCCGGCTGAGGAAGTCTTCCCGGAACTGCCGGTAGGCATCGAGATCTCGTGACACCACGCGCAACAGGAAGTCGCAATCTCCGGCCATCATGTAGCACTCCATCACCTCGGGAAGCGCTTGCACCTGATCGATGAAGCGACGAACAGTCTTGGCATCGCCTGCCGTCAACCACACCCTGACATAGACCGTGAACCCGAAACCGATCGCCGCTGCGTTCAAATGGGCGAGGTACTTTTCGATCACCCCAGCCTCTTCAAGACGGCGCACCCGGCGCAGGCAGGTAGACGGTGCTATCCCGACCCTTTCGGAAAGCTCGAGATTCTGCAGTCGGCCATCGCCCTGGAGTTCTTCCAGAATGCGCCGATCAATCGTGTCGATTCGGAATGGCATTGGATTTCATATCCTTCGACTCTTCTGGACCTCCATGCCGCTTTACGCCGGAACTGTTCAACCTATGAAACCATATTCGGCGCCATTCGGGCTAGCATTCCTTTAGGGATCATCGCGATCCATTGAAGTTCCCGTGCGATGCCGTAGACATGCAATGATTGGAGATATTCGGATGGGTTTGGAATCGGTCGCGGCCTTCTGGCTTGTGTCACTCCTTCTGGTTATTACGCCCGGGGTCGACTGGGCCCACGCAATCGCCGCTGGCTTGCGCGAACGATCGGTTTACCCCGCCGTGGCCGGTCTCCTGAGCGGTCACCTCCTGGCCATTCTCGTGGTAGCCGCCGGAGTCGGGGCGTTGGTAGCCGGCACCCCAATCGCATTGAAGAGCCTGACGATCGCCGGGGCAACATATCTGGTCTGGCTGGGCGCGATCACGCTTCGACATCCGAGCCTCCCGGTCGCGGCGGAGGGCCAGTCCTCCACTTCTCCACGCCGGCAAATCGTGAAGGGCCTCGGTGTAAGCGGACTGAATCCAAAGGTCTACCTGCTCGCCCTTGCCCTGCTCCCGCAATTCACCGATCCCGATGCGCGGTGGCCAATCGGTGTGCAAATCATCGTCCTCGGCGTGGTCCACGTAGCGAGTTGTGCCGTGATCTACACGGTCGTCGGCATGGCGGCGCAACGAGTCCTGCGAACCAGGCCGAATGCAGCGCGGGTCGTGACACTCCTGTCCGGCGCGGCGATGATGGTGATCGGCGTCGCCCTGCTCATCGAGTAGGCCGTATCCAATCATTGATGGGCGCGCGCCAACCCAACGTAACCTCGCACCCTTACCATGCACCCAGGGTCACGGCCTCGAACTGGAGCCGGTCACCAGGCCGAAGCTGCCCCAGCGCGTCGAGGTCGGCGGAAACCACCACCGCGATCTTCGGGTACCCGCCAATGGTCGCCCGCGACGGCAGCATCACGATTGGCTGCCCCTCGCCGGTCACCTGAATCGCTCCCGTTACCATCCCCTCGGAGATGATGTCGGCCCCGCCTTCCGGTGGAATACGCGGCCCGTCCAGCCTGATTCCCATCCGGTTGGATGACGATGAAACCGCAAACTCACGGTTAAGGAACGTCTCCCACCCATCATCGCCAAACCGGTCGTGTTGCGGCCCTTCCACCACGCGAAACACCTTCGTGATCGAAACGATCTCGCCAGTCGCCTCGGTGGCCAGCCTCGGCAGGTCGCCGGTTCGCAATCGATCTCCCGCCCGCAAGACACGCCCGTCGAACCCACCAAACCCGGCGTTGAGATCGGTCGACCGGCTGCCCATCCGCTCCGGCACGTCGATCCCGCCCGCCACACAGAGGTACGCCCGCGCCCCTTTCGAGAAATGATGCCGACCGAACCGCAGTTCATCGCCCGGACCAACGGCCCGTACCGATCCCGCGGGCATCCGGAGGTCGTTGAGGGTCGCGCCCATCTCCCCGCCCGCCAGCGATATCCGACCCGGTTTCAGGAAATGCAATGTGGGCCCAACCAGCGTGATCTCCAGCGCGGCCGCGTTGTCCGGATTCCTAAGCAGCCGGTTGCCAGCGATCAGCGCGGCGCGGTCGACCGCTCCACCCGGCGCGACACCCATCTGCCCGTAACCTGGCCGCCCCAGGTCCTGAACTGTCGTTTGCAGCCCAGGCGTCACTATCTCGATCGCATCCTTGAAGGACGGACCGGTCGCACGTCGTGGCGAGGGAGCCGGTGAATCAGCGGATGCCCCCGCCGGAACCTGCTCGAACCGCACCCGGTCTCCCGCCTGCAATAGCGAGGGCGGATCGCGGTCCGGATCGAACATCGCCAGCGAGGTCCGCCCAATCAGCGACCACCCACCAGGCGTCGGCAAGGAATAGATTCCCGTCTGGTTGCCGCCGATGCCAACCGACCCCGCCGGCACCAGCGTTCGCGGGGTTGAGCGGCGTGGAACGGCCAGTTCCGGAGCCAACCCGATCAGGAACGCGAACCCCGGCGCGAACCCGATCGCGCCCACCTGGTACGTGCCGTTCCGATGCCGATCAATCACTTCGTCCGCGGTCATCCCGGTCGCCTGGGCCACGTCATCCAGATCGGGACCGTGCTCGCCGCCATACACAACCGGGATCACCACGTCCTGAGCCGAAGCGTCACCGGTATCGCGGGCCGTGATCATCACCCACGCGCCGAGCACCGTCGCGCGCAATGCCTCCCGGTCAGCCACCGCCGGGTCGATGATCAGCAACAGCGTGGTGTACGAAGGAACCGCGTCGACCACGCCCGGCAACGCGCGTTGCACAATCTCACCGGCCAGGCGCACGATCCGGCGGCTGAGCCCAGCGTCGATCTGGTCCCCGAAGGTGAAGAGCAACCCATGGTCCGCCAATGGTTGGACGTCGGGTGCGGGAGTTGCTGGAGTGGACCTCCCGCTGAAGAACCTCACGCGCGGTGCCCGAAGTGACGAATCTCGATCCCCTCGTCCGCGAACCGCTTGGTGATCGCCTGGGCAAGCTCGACCGCCGATGGCGTGTCCGAATGGATGCAGATCGTATCGGCCTCCATTCTGAGCAGTTGCCCGTCGATCGTTTCGATCACGCCCTCGTTCACCAGCCGCGCCATGCGTTCGGCCACCAGCGCCACATCCTCGATCACCGCTCCCGGCTTGGAGCGCGACACCAGCGAGCCGTCCGCCTCGTATGCCCGGTCGGCGAACGCCTCGCGCGTCACGGTCAGTCCCGCCTCGTCACCCGCCACCTGCAACGCGCTGCCAGGAATCGCGAAGAACCGCAAATCCGCATCGAAATCCCGCACCGCCCGCGCGATAGCCTCCGCGAACTTCAGATCGCCCACCGCCGTGTTGTACAGCGCGCCGTGCGCCTTCACATGCTGCATCTCGACTCCAGCCGCCCGGCAGAATGCCGCCATCGCCCCAAGCTGGTACAGCACGTCGGCGCGAATCTCGGCTGGGGTCGCCGCCATCGGTCTCCGGCCAAAGCCCAATCGGTCCGGAAACCCGGGATGCGCCCCAACGGCCACGCCATGCTCCTTCGCCCGGGCCACGGTCAGTTCCATCATGCTGGCATCGCCGCCATGGAACCCGCAGGCCACATTGGCGCTGGAGATCAAGGGGAAAAGCACCTCGTCGGCTCCGACCCGGAACGGGCCGAATCCCTCGCCCAGGTCACTGTTCAGGTCTATCGCGCGCGGCTGGCTGGTCACGTCCACCCTTTCGTACACGGTATCAGGCCTTCGACTGCGAGTAGCCAGCCGCTTCCGCCGCCTCGACCGTGCGGAAATGCAGGTCGGCCACGGTTCGATCGTACGCCAGGCCCCCGGGAAGGTGATACAGGCCCGAGCGCTGCTTCACCTTGACCGGATATCCCTCAGGCGAGTCCTTCGTGCCATCGCCCGGGATCGAGTCGGGAAGGCCATCCTCCAGGTCAACGATCCCCGGCGCGACCTCCCCCTTCTCGACCGTCTCGGCCACTCGCCTGGCCTCCGCGTCGATGTGTCCCGCCGCGCCCGAATCGCCATCGTTCGGGGCGATATCCGGCTCCGAACCGTCGGGCGGTGGGGCCGGCGCCACGGCCACGCGCGGCCGCAACCTGGGCCCAATCGCCCCAAACACCACGCCGAGCACGAACGCAACCAGCAGCGATACAACGATGAGCTTTCGGGAAACCGGATCTTCGTTCATTGCGGATCCTTCCTTTCAAACGGTATGTATCGCTGGTGACCAGCTCATCTGGGATATCGCCAGAGGAGACAATGGTAAACTTCCTTCAACCACACGTCTGCCCCGGCAGGCGCCCCGTGACCCCCTTCCCCTTTCGATCGCGCCTCCCCGCTCATCCAGGAAGCACCCCCTCACGCCCATGAACCACCCCAATTCCGCCCTGCCCATCGCCCAGCCCGACGAGAGCGTCACCCCGAAACCGGCATCCCGCCGCGATCGCCCGGTTTCCCTCTACGACCTCACCTTCAGCCAGCTCCAGGAACGCCTTGGAGACCTCGGCGCGCCAGGCTGGCGCGCCCAGCAGATGTACGACTGGGCTTACGGCAAGAAGGTAACGTCGTGGGATGGCATGGCGAATATCCCCGAAGCGCTGCGAACCTCACTGAATGAGTCCTTGCCCTTCGCCACCATGAAGCTCGTTCGCGAACTGGTCACCGATAACGGCGATACCTACAAGCTGCTCTACGAAACCTTCGACGGCCAGTTCGTCGAGACGGTGCTGATGCTCTATCACGACCGCGCCACGGTCTGCGTCTCCTGCCAGGTGGGTTGCGCCGTCGGCTGCGCCTTTTGCGCCACGGGTATCGGCGGCCTGATGCGGAACCTGACCGCCGGCGAAATCGTGCAGCAAACCGTCGACGCCGCCCGCCGCGCCGCCGATCTCGGCCGCTCGCTCACCAATCTCGTGATGATGGGCATGGGCGAGCCGCTGCAAAACTACGTCGACACCATGCGCTTCATCGAAATCATCCACGATCCGCGCGGGCTCAACTTCGGCGCCCGCCGCATCACCATCTCCACCTCGGGCATCGTCCCGCGAATCGACGCCCTGGCCGAGGAGCCGCTGCAAGTCAACCTCGCCGTTTCGCTGCACGCCCCCAACGACGAACTGCGCTCGAAACTGGTGCCGATCAACAGGCGTTACCCGATCGAGGAACTGATGGCCGCCTGCGATCGCTACATCGCCAAAACCGGCCGCCGGATCTCGTTCGAGTATGCGCTGATGAACGGCGTGAACAGCAGCGACGAGATCGCCCGCGAACTGGGTCAACTGCTCAAGGGCCGTCTCTGCCACGTCAACGTGATCCCATTCAACCCGGTCGACATGCTGGAGTTCGAGCGGCCCGATCCCGAGGGCATCGAGCGGTTCGCCGGGGTTCTGCGCTCCACCGGCATCCCCACCACCGTCCGCTACTCGCGAGGCGTCGAGATCGCCGCCGCCTGCGGCCAGCTCCGGGCCCAGCACCAGCGCGGCTCGGCCCCTGGCACGGTCATCTCCCTCCAGGTCGCTTCGTAATCCATCGTTCTTCACGGCAACGAAACCGGCCCGGAGGGAATCCTTCCGGGCCGGATCGTTATGATGCGCTCGTAACTGGTCGTCAGGAAATACTGAACGGCTTCCGTTCCTGGCGCGCCGCGTCGTAAACCTCCTGGTGGGCGGCCACGAACTGCGACAGCCCCATCGCCTCCAGCGAGGCCAGGTAGTTCTCCCACTCCGCCTCGATGTCGATCTGGCCCGTCACGGCGCGGGCGAACGTCTCATCGACGTAGGACTCGATCGTCGGCGTGATTTCCGCCACGAACTGCGCCTGGTCCTCGGAGAAGTAGAGCGGCGGCAGCGTCATCTCCTCTGGCTGCGCGTATGGCAGGTAGTCCTCGTTCGTCCGGTTGTAGAGGATCACCTCGATGTCGAACTCGGCCAACTCGGCCGGCACGTACTGGCCCAACCGGTAGTCGTTCGATCGGTACGACGGTCCGTCCTGCGACCAGTGGGCATTCTGCGACGGCACGTTGGCGATATCGGTAATGCTCTTCCAGATCGCCTGCTCGCCGTTGATGCCGATGTCGCCTTCGTTGGCCCAATCCCAGTCACGGCCCTTCACCCCGTGAATCGAACGCGTGGTCGCCTCGATGTGCCCGAGCGAATCGCCCCACTTGAGCGCCAGTTCCGGGTTCTCGCACTTGTTGGTGATGATGAACTCGCCAAGGCCATAGGACGAATAGGGATTGAATCCGGCGTACTGTACCCCGCCCGGACCCAACAGCGGCGGCTGGGTGGTGTACTGCGCCCACAGCCCAACACCCTCCGGATCGTAGGTGGTGAACTCACCGAACCAGCCAGCCGGCACGCTGCCGATGCGGGCGGTGTTGTCTCCACCGCCATCGCCGATCGATCGCAACTGGTCGCGGTCGCGGGTGAAGAGTTCCGTGTCGATCAGGCCCTCGGTGCTCAGGCTCGCCAGGTACTTGATCCCTTCCTTCCACGCATCCTGCGTGTAAATCGGGGTGACCTGCCCATCCTGCACGATCAACCGCAGCTTGTTGCCCGGATGATAGGTAAACGAGTTCATGAAGTATTCGTCGAGATAACCGTGCCAGACCAGGGTCGACCCGGTGAGCGGCAGCTCGTCGGCCTCGCCGTTGCCATTGGGATCTCCCGCCAGGAACTGCCGAAGCACCTCGGCGTAGTCATCGGTGGAGGTTGGCCTCTCCTGGCCGGTGGCGTTCAGGAATTCCTGGTTGATCCACAGCTTCTGGGACAACGTGCAGTGGAAACAATCGTTCACGTACGGCAGGGCGTAGATGTTGCCGTCGGACGCGGTCGCCGCGATCTGGGCGGTGGGATACTCGCTGAAGGCACGCTTGACGAACACGCCGTGCTGCTCGATCAGGTCGTTGAGGGCAAGGAACGCGCCCTGCTGGCCGTAAATCTGCATCACGGTCGGGGTCGGGTTGAAGCCCATGATGATGTCGGGGTAGTCGCCACTGGCCAGCCGCAGGTTCAGCGCGGCGTCCCGCTCGGCCGGGGTCGGGGATGGAACCACTTCCCACTCGATATGGACGCCGGTTCGCTCTTCGTACCAGGCGGTGAACTCGTTGCTGGCGTAGTCCTCAACCGTGGGATTCGCCGCCACCAGCACGCGCAGCGTCGCGGGCTCGCTCACCAGCGGGTAGGTCTGCTCTGGCTCGGTGAGCGTGGGATCGACCTGCGCGCCGGTGGACGCCGCCGGACTCGCATCCTGCGCGCCAGCCACCGCCGCTCCGCCAATGCCGGCCGCCAGGCCCGCCGCGGCCGCGCCCTGGAGCGCCTGCCGGCGGGTGAACCGCAGCCGTGCCTCCGTGGCGATTTTGTTTACATCCTCGCAATCCACACAACCAAACGTTTCGTTCTCGTATGCATCAGTCATTGAGACACTCCTGCCTAACTACGCTGAACCACGAAAAGTCCCCGGCGAATTCCGCGGCCCGAACGCCCGTCTCCAGGCATCGTTCCAGTGGCCGGCTCCGTGTTTCTGGAGTCAGAAACCATGGAACCATGAAAACCAGTTCATCCTGGGCCCCGAAACACACCGCGTATCCGAATCCGTACGTGGAGATCGGATACTGTATACAGTTAAATTCGCTGACCACAAGGTAGAATGTGCGGCACTGGGTGTCAAGATTGCTCGCGCGTTCGGTCGAAATTGGATTTCGTCACACGTCCGCGCCTGGAGCGCCGACCCATGAGCCTGTTTCTCCAGCCAGCGATGCACGAACAGGCCGGGCCCGATCCTCTCGGCATCCTCTCTTCCTGCGCGCCGGTGGTCGACCAAATGTCGCACGTCGCCATCCATCTCGATGCCGTCGACTCGCTGGCCAGCCGTCTCGTTCGCGACGACGTTCCCCCACCGGAATGGGACGACGCCACGCATTTCCGTGGAACGGGGCCAAACGGCATCGAGCAAACCATCGGCTGGATTTTCGCGCTCGACGCCCTCAACTTCTGCTTCTGGGCACAAGGTCCCGATCCCACCTTTCGCTGGAGAATACGATCCAGCCAAAAGGTATACGACGGTTACATGGCGCTCGCCATCGCCCTGCGAGACGCCGCCAGTAGCGGCGTCCCAGTCTGGGATCCGGCCTGGCTCGCGTCCGTCGACAGGGAGGATGTCCAACGCATCTTCCAGCCCGAACCCGGCTCGGATGTCATCCCGCTGCTCGACGATCGCGTTCACAACCTGCGCGAAGTGGGGAACGCGGTCCACGTACACGCCGGTTCCTCCAAACCGTTCACGAATTTCATCGAGGCATGCGGCTGGTCCGCCCCGGTCATCGTCCAGCGCGTTGTCGAACTCATGCCCTCGTTCAACGATGTCGCCTGGTGGCCGCCAGGCGACGAGAGCGGCGCGAGACAGGTCGTCTTCCACAAACGCGCCCAAATCCTCGCCTCGGACCTCGCGGGCGCCCTGGAGGGCACATCCCTGCCAGTTGCCCACCGCGGCCAACTCACCGCCTTCGCCGACTACAAGGTGCCCCAGGTCCTGCGCCAGCTCGACATCCTTCGCTACCGCGACGGCCTGGCGGAAACTATCCGTTCCCGCGCGCTCGTCGCGCCGCGAAGCGCGGAGGAAGTCGAGATCAGGGCCGCCACCATCTGGGGCTGCGAACTACTCCGCCAGGCTCTGTCCAGCCAGGGCCGCCAGTTCACCGCGGCCGATGTCGACTGGCTGCTCTGGAATCAGGGTCAGCACCTGCCTTCGACGTCCGAGCCCTATCACCGGACGGTCACGATCTTCTATTGAGCTGGTTCCGTGTCACAGGGTTACCGCTGGTTCGTGACAGGGTTTGTAGTTAATGGAGATTAAAAGAGAGAGAAAACCGTCTTAACCGTAGTGGTGTGGAAAGTGGGGATAACTCCCGAAATCGCGATTCCCACGCACGAGATTTCCCCTTTCCCCAGTGTGGACAACCGGGCCAGAACTCCCCGGTTGTTCTGTGCCAGTACTGGGCCACCTGTGCCAATCCACGACCGCTCCCAGCGTTGTCCACCGGCCGCGATCCCCACTTTCCAGAGGATTTCCCAGAGCCAGGGCCGGGTTATCCACAATCCCCGGAAGTTATCCACAGGAGCCACCAGTTTATCCACAGGTGATCGTTCACTCGTGACAACCAGGCACGGCGGTGTCGTTGGCGCTGTCATAACCTGTGACGGGCCGGATACTCCCCGCTGCTGTCGGCTTCGTGTCACTATGAATGGGACCGAACCGTTCCTGCACGAATAGCCGATGGGGAACGACGTGCGAAGGCGTCATACTTGGGGGAGCATTGTCGCATCGCGCCACGGGAGCACGTTCGCCATGAACCAGCCAGTACCCATTTCCGACGCCGTCAGCGAGAAGGATTGTTGTACCCCCACTTCACCCATGGACGCCGGGGAGTACCAGGGGCACTCCTACCATCAGGACAAGGCGAAGATCCTCGCCCGCCTCAAGCGGATCGAGGGCCAGGTCCGGGGGATTTCCCGGATGGTCGATGAGGAGCAGTACTGCATCGACATTCTCACCCAGATCTCGGCCGTCATGGCCTCCACTCGCTCGGTGGGTATGCTGGTGCTGGAAGACCACATCCGCGGCTGCGTGATGAACACGACCCCCGATCGGCGCGAGGAAACCCTCGACGAACTCAACCTCGCCATCGAACGCTTTGTACGAAGTGTTGGTAACTAGCCGGAACAACGGCGAAACGCGTTCGTATACCGTGGTATGCAATCTGCGTTTTTTAGTGTGGTGTTGATTAATCGGCAGGCAGACCGTACGGTTTAACCCTGCAGCGTTGCGGTAATGCGTGCTGCCCGGGACATGGTCGTTTTCTGGGGTAAACGACGGGGTCGGCGATCCAGGCCAGAGCTTAGGGGTAAGTTTCGGTCATCGGGATTGCAATGGGTCAGTAACGTTCGAACCAAGCGCTGCCAGGTGGCGAATGCGGCAAGCATCGCCCAGGACCGTATCCTGGCTGACTTCCTTTCGAGGGATTGGATGCTCCTGGCGCGGCGGTGTTCTCTACAAATCACAAATGGTTGGCGCCTACCATGCTGGGGATGCGAGGTGGTTATCGGATACCGATACCGCTCTTTGGTCGTGTATTCCAACCAGATGAAGATATGTTTGGGAAGGGATCAGGCACCATGTTATTTCCAGCCTATGTGAGACCGGTGGCTTATCACCGCGATTTCACCCACCGATTACTCCTGAAAGACGAATCAGGCAACTGGTTCCTGTGGCAGGGCGATGGCTCCAGCCTGGTTGAGATCGACCAGTCGCTGGCCGAATGGATGTACGTCCGCCCGGAAATCTATCCAATGGCTGGCCCAGCCATGTGGTTCGACGTCGCATCCCTCCCGGTAGTGGCGGATTCCACCTCCGTCTGGGGCGACTGACCACCAGCATTCCCCGGTTCACGAACAGGCAAACAGGCCGTGGCGTTTTCGCCACGGCCTGTTGTTCGTTTTCCACTCCCTCGGGCATGCCGATTCACAAATCCCCCGGTGGAACCCTGCCCGCCGTGCCCACGTTCCCTGCTGTAGAAGGCGTCATGCCACCAGGCGGCTCCCCGGTCGATCCTCGCAACCATGGGCTGGACACGCGCCGGCAACGGGAATATCCATGACCATCACGCGAACCTGGCGAAATCTCATCCGGTTCTGGGCGGTCATCGCCGTCTTCAGCCTTTCCGCCGCGCCCGTCCTGGCCTATCAGGAGAGCCTCAAGGGCATTGAGGACGATGAGGGCGCCCCCGCGCTGGAGTACCCCGGCCTGGTGAGCGAAGGCGAGTACATCAGCCCACAGTTCGATCTCGAAATCACCTGGTCCGGTGATTGGGTCGTTGGCGAACCGGATGACCCCCTCGTCCAGCACGCCATCGGCGGCTACTGGGATGGCCCCGTCGCCACCGAACCCGATGTCGGCGACATTGTCTTCCTGGCCGACAGCGATACCGGCACGGCCGTGCTTTCGCTTGGGTTCTCCTACCTCAGCCCAACCATCTCCATCGACGATGTCGTCGCCTACATGGAAAGCCCCGAGTATCTCGTCAACAACCTCTTCCTCTCGGGGGATGCCGAAATCCTCGCGCTCGACGCATCCCGCGATTCCGTCGCGGTCGTCGCTCGCGACTCCGCGCCAAACGAGGATCACGTCATCTACCAGATGATGGTGCTCGATCCCGAGGATGAAGACTTCGGCTTCTGGGTTGGCCTCGACATGTACGATCCAGACCACTACGAACCCATCATCGAGCGCATCGAATCCGGCATCGAGGTGGAGGACAATGAGATCTTCAGCGTCCTGGATGCCGGCGAGGTACTGGAAGCCGCACAGCGCGATGGGTCCGTCGCGGACGAGTCCTCCCACGGAGGCGCGAATTGGACATCCACTCGTGGATACATCGATGCCGCTGGTTCTGGCATCGACCAGCCCGCTCCATGCGACGCGGCTACGCCGTTCCCATCCGTAGCATCGATGGCCGCAGCACCGCCGCCATCAGCACTCCCACCAGCAGGCTCGCGATGATCGCCAGCAACCCGTAGGACCCGAACCCAACAACCACGCCGGAAAGCAACCCGGCCGACGCCCCCGCGATGCCCATCACCAGGTCGGTCGCGCCCTGGGCTTCTGGACGGTCCTCGGTCGGCACCGATTCGGTCAGCAGGGTCGATCCCGCGATCAGCGTGCATGACCAGCCCAACCCGAGCATCGCCAGTCCGATCCCCAGTTGCACCGTCTGGTGACCGGTGGCCGTGCCGGCGAACGCGCAGGCGATCAGCAGGATCAACGCGCCAACCAGCATCATCGGCCGTCGCCCATACCGGTCCACCCCGATCCCCACCAGCGGCGAAGCTACGTACATTCCGGTGATATGGGCGCTAATGATGATGCCCACGATTTCCAGCGACGCCCCATCGTGTTGCAGGTGAACGGGTGTCATCGACATCACCGCCACCATCACGGCGTGCCCAATCACTACCGAACACAGCCCCAGCAACGCGGCGGGAATGGAGCGGATTTGGGCGACGATCTCCATCACCGGCCGTCTCGTCCGTGGCCTGGCCGCCGCCAGATCGCCCGATGCCACCCGTACATCCCGCGCCACCAGAAGCGGATCGGGCCGCAGCATGAATGTAATCAGCAACCCCGCGGCGACGAACACCCCGCCCGTCAACAGGTATGGACCGGCGAGTTCGGGCACTCCAATCTCGCCGGCCAGGTTGCCCATCGGCGATGCCAGGTTTGGACCCAACACCGAGCCGACCGTGGTGGCCCACACCACGGTCGAAAGCGAGCGGCCACGTCGCTGGGGAGTGGAGAGGTCGGTGGCCGCATAGCGGGACTGCAGCCCCGCCGCCATCCCGCCGCCGGTCATGACCACTCCCACCATCGCCACCGCGAACATGTCGATCACGGCGCCCAGCACCACGATCAGCGTTCCGATGATCCCGGCGACGTACGCCAGTTGGAGACCAGCTCGCCGGCCTTTCTCCTGCATCACCCGGGCAACCGGGATGGCGATCAGCGCCGATCCCACCACAGATCCCGCCGAGGAAAGCCCGCTCAGCGACTCGGTCGCGAGATCGGCCGCCAGCAGCGCCCCCACCGCGGCGACAGCCCCGGTCCCAATACCGCCCAGCACCTGCGCGGCGGAAAGCACGGCCACGGTCTTGCGCTGGAGGGCGGCCACCGCCCCGGTATCCCAGGTCTGGGTTGGAAAGGTCTCGACGGCTGGAGTGGCGGCTTGTTCGGCGGTGACCAAGGAAATGTCCGTTTACGTTGAGAGAACAACGTCCATGGCGGGCGAAGGACCATGGACGGGAACGCGAATCCGTTGCCATCCTACTTCACCGTGGGGTCCATGGGGAACACACCCATACCAACGAATCCTGGCCACGTTTGCGCATGCGGAAGAAGACGAATGTACGGGGCGCCGGCTCCCGCGTGCCTAATCCCGCGATCCGTGATGGATGGAGCGGGAGTCTGGAGCCCCTCCGCGGGGGGCCAATCCGAAAACTGGCACGAAGTTGCGATGTTGCCGACCGGCACATGGGCGCGGATGGCACGGCGAGGTTCCTATGGTTGGGGTGAAAGGGAAGCTGTCCCGTAGAAGGAGTTGACGCCATGCTTCAGCAACTTGCCAGGGGTCTCGCCGCCGGCGTTGTCCTGAGCCGCTTCTATCACCTGCGAAATCGCGACTGGGGCGCGAATGCCAGCGAGCAATCGCGGCCATTCCCCGGCGACGAACTGGTCCCCGATGCCTCCTCGGTGACGACCATGGCCATCTCGATCGACGCCCCGCCCGAGGATGTCTGGCCATGGCTGGCGCAGATGGGTGTCGACCGGGCCGGTTTCTACACGCATCTCTGGGTGGAGAACGCCATACTGCGCCTCGGGGTCCGGAATGCGTCGCGTATCGTGCCAGAGTGGCGGGAGATCGCGGTCGGCGACCGTATTCGATACGTGCCGCCCCGCCCAGGTAAACCGGAGGTGGGCCCCATCGTCACCGAAATCAGGCCGAACCGCGCGCTGATCATGGGTCAGGGCGATGGTGGGAACTGGATCGGGACCTGGCAGTTCGTGCTGGAGCCCGAGGGCCCCACCGGCTGCCGGCTGCTCCTGCGAAGCCGGGATTCACGCATGCAACCACTCTGGCTCACGCTCTTCAACCTCGTCTTCGAACCCGGCTATACCTACATGTCCATCGGCATGTTGAAGGGCATCACCGAACGGGCGGAACGCGCGCGCCGCAACCAGGAAATCCAGGGTGAGCAACCGGTCTCCATCGTTACCCTCGCGGCTCGCCACGATGCCGATCCCCTGGGCCATATGCGGAGGACACAGTATGAGCCTGTTTGCTGACCTGCATCCGGACGATATCGAGGACATGCTCTACCAGGGCCGTATTGGGCACCTCGCCTGCGTCGATGGGAATCGCCCGTACGTGGTTCCCATCACGTATGCCTATGAGAGCGGATGTGTTTACGGGCATACCGGCATGGGGCGCAAGGTCGAGGCATTGCGCCGGAACCCGGCCGTTTGCTTCGGGGTGGAGGATCGGCCCGACTCCTTCACATGGCGAAGCGTGATCCTCGAAGGCGCCTGGGAGGAGATCACCGATCTCCACGGCCAGGTCGATGCGCTGACCCTGCTGACCGGCGCCGCACCCCATGTCAATCCGGGCGATACCGGCAACGATGTGATCTTCCGCCTGCGAATCTCCAGCCGCTCGGGGCGCCAGCTCATCCGCGAAGACCTCGAATGAACTGGACCTCGATCTACGCGCCGTCCGGGCGGGCGTAGGTCTGGAACCAGCCCGTCGCCTGCTCGTACTGGCTCCCGATGCGGCTGATCCCGATCTCGTCGTCTGGCTTGCCCACGATTGAGAGACCCACTGGCAACTCGTCGCGGTCGAACCCGCACGGAACCGAGATGACCGGCTGGCCCGTGGTGTTCCACGGCATCGTCAGCCGGGTCAGCGCCGTGCCCACGCCTTCCTCGCCGTCCGGATAGTCCACCATCAACGTCTCCGCCGATGGCGCGGTCGCCCCGGTCGATGGCGCGATGATCGCGTCCAGCCGGTGCGTGGCGTACACCGTCGCGATGCTCGTCTTCACCACCTCGCGCGCTTGAACCGCCCGCAGATAGGCGCTGGCGGGCAGCAGATCGCCAGCCTCCAACCGTGCGCGTGTGGCGCGGTCGATCAGGCCGGCCTTGTCGCCGCGAACGCGGTCGTGGTGGATGGCCCCGGATTCCGCCCGGTTGATAACCGCCGAGATCGCGCGTGCCCTGGCCGCGTCGGCCCACTCGAACTCCACCAGCGTGGCCCCCAGCGACTCCATCTGCCTCGCCGCGGCCTCGAACGCCGCCGCCACATCGGGCTGGATGTTGTCCAGGAAGAAATTCGCCGGCACACCCAACCGCACGCCATCCAGTGGTTGGCCGCCAAAGGGCTCCAGCATGGCGTCGATCGCGGTGACCTCGTTGGCCCGGTTCGCGATCACCAGGTACATCAGCACCGCGTCGGCCACCGAACGGGTGATCGGGCCTGGCGTGTCCAGCGAAGGCGCCAGCGGGTAGATGCCCGCCATCGGCAGCCGTCCCCAGGTTGGCTTCAGGCCCACGGTGCCGGTCACCGAGGCCGGGATGCGAATGCTCCCGCCCGTGTCCGACCCAATCGCTCCCAGGCAGGTTCCAATCGCGACCGCCGCCGCCGAACCGCCGGAACTCCCGCCCGGAATGCGGTCGAGATCCCATGGATTCCGGCACGGGTCGCTCACCACGCCCGCGGCAAATTCCTGTGTTACGGTTTTACCGGTAAAGATCGCCCCATTGCGGCGCAGGCGATGCACTACCTCGGCATCGCGGGTCGCGACCTCCACATCGTCCCGCGTCGCCGAACCGCACCGGGTCCTGATTCCCGCGACATCGAAGATGTCCTTGATCCCGATCGGGATACCCACCAGTGGACGTCGCGATCGCTGCGCATGGTGCGACCGGTCGTGGAAGAGGGAGGTTTCCAGCGCCGAATCCTCGAACACCTCCACGTAGGCATGCAGGTCGGGCTCGGTGGCCCGGGCTCGCAGCAATGTCTCGCGAATCAGTTCGAACACGCTGAACTCGCGTGCTTCAAGCCCCGCGATGGCCTCTCGCATGGTGATTGTGCCGAGGTCCAGGTTCATTCGGCCTCGTCCTTGATGGCGACCGTCGGGAACGTGGGATCATATGGGGCGCCGGTCGGCGGCTCGTCGGTGTCGAGTACCTCATCCACGATGCGCGTATTCGCCAGTTGCACGTTCAACTCGGCGAGAACTTCGGGAGCGCGTTCGTCGGACACGTTCAATCCGGCCAGTTTCAGCAATGCCTTGAATTCCTCCGGGGATACCGGGGTCGATGGATCTGGTGTGGTGGGCACGATTGCCGCATCCTTTCGGGAAATCGAAACGGTCGTTTGCTCCGCATAGCTGCCTGGCAATCTACCGGACCCTATCCTGGGATTCAAGGAGCGACTGGATGAACTCGATGGGAGGCCGCGGGAATGGATAGCGAATCAATCGCCATAACCGGAGCCCGGATGGTCCTGCGTGACCCCATCCCGGCCGACCTCGATGTGCTGGCCTACTGGCTCCAGCCAGACCATCGCTGGCGGGAGCTGGATGGCCCGCTGACCGACATGCCCGGACCGGAGCGGCGGGCCGCCATCCTCAGCGAATGGCGCGAACTGGTGACCAGCCAGGGCTGGCCCGATCCGCGCACGAACCTCAGCATCGCCTCGCTCGATACCGGCGAGATGCTTGGCCAGGTCACCTGGACCGAGCGGCCCACGGAAGCCGGTGTTGGACGGGGCCTGAGCATCGTGATCTACAACCCGGACCTGTGGGGCTACGGGCTCGGCTTCGAGGCCCTGGGTCTCTGGATGGACTACCTGTTTGGAGCGGATACCTCGATTCCAGCTCTGGACCTGATCACCTGGTCGCGAAATCAGGGCATGGTCCGTCTCGCCCAGAAGCTGGGTTTCGATGAAGTCACCCCGGTTCGGCGACGGTTCGGGCTCTTCACCCAACGCCAGGACGTCGTGGGCTTCGCCATGAAGCGGGAGCGCTGGATCGAGCGATTTCCGCGTGGGTTCGCCGCCGATCTCAGCGTCCACGAGGATTAGCTGGCGTTTCCCGCGCACGTCGTTCGGGTACCGGGCAGCCTCACGAGCGTACCCTCCCGCCCCCATGGACCAATCCCCTGGTAGCGGCGAAGCTCGTCTTCTCCCAGTTTGGGAACGGGCGCCTCGTGATGGAAATCCGCCAGCATTACCCATGTCGCTGTGTCAAGAATTCTTGACACAGCGTCGCGTTTTCTGTACTTTCTTTATGTCTATTATTTTTGACACGAGAGAGGATCTGCATGCCGTTTCACCAGAAGAGCGCCATCACCATGGCGAGTATCCTGATCGTCGTTTATGGCGTCTACTTCGCCGGCATGGGGCGATGGCTAACCGTTACCCCGGCGGAGGACATCCCCTATCAGCCGTTCCTGGTCATCGCCACGATCCCGCTGGCGATTCTGGCCGCGGTAAGTCACATCGTGCTCGCATTGTTCAACCCGCGGGAGGCAAATGCCTTTGACGAGCGTGATCGGCAGGTCACCCTTCGTGGCGAACAGGTAGGTGGCTACGTGCTGGCAACAGGGGTATTTTTCGGTATCGTATTGGCCATGGTCGAGGCGCCCTACTTCTTCGTGGCCAACACCTTGCTCTTGGCCTGGGTGCTGGCTCAGGTCAGCGAGTACCTCGTGAGCGCTGTCCTGTATCAACGGGGAATCTGATCGTGACCAAATCGACCCGGGTGGTGAATCGGATTCGGACGCTTCGCTTCGAGGCTGGTGAAATGACGCAGGCGGAGTTGGCCAACCGCGTCGGGGTGACCCGGCAGACGATCAACGCCATCGAGCAGGGGAGGTATTCACCATCGCTGGAGGTGGCTTTCAAGATGGCCCGGGTGTTCGAGGTACCGCTCGAAGAAGTGTTCCAGTACCCAGACCGCTTGTCGTAGCTGACCGGAATCGCCTCAGGCCGTGGTATCGCGCCGGATTTCGAGCACCGTCTTCAACAGGTAGGTAATGCGAATCGCGTCGCCCACCTGGAGATCGCCGTCGAACTCCGATTCCGCCAACTGGCACCGCAGGATCGTATCGGGATCATCGGCATGGGAGTAATACACCCTGGTATAGGGTTGCCCATGCAGCAGGTAGGCCTGCATCCCCTCGATCCGTCCTTGTACGTCCATGCTCAGCTTTCCAGTTCGCTATCGGCCGCCGCCGGAGTGCTGTCCCCGGCATCGCCGTTCGCCTGCGCCCGGGCCGCTTCTTCCTCGAACCGCGCGTCTTCCTCCTCCGCGTCAAGGCGGTCATCCCGGCTTCGCGCATAGAGATAGAAGGCAATCGTCAGGATCAGCAGCGGACCGAGCCCGAAGCAGCCCAGGATCAGCATCGTCCCCTGGTCGTAGGTATTCGACTTCGCCAGCACCACGAACAGCAGCGCCACCAACACCAGCACCAGCGCGATCGCGGCGAGCGCGCCGGTCTGCGACACACAGCCTCGGGCATTCGTGTTGATATCCGGTGCCGCGAATCCCCGTGGATACACGCTCTGGGCGTCGGCCGCCATCGCCGAAACTTCCTGCAGCCGAATGTAGCCGAGCTTGCCCGATTCCAGCCGCACCCGCACGAAATCCTCGTGAGGGTCCTTCTCTTCAACGATATCCAGTTCCGTTCCTGACGGAATCAGCTCCACCAGCCGCGAGGCCGAATCGGGCCGCTCGTAGACCCTCAACCCCTCGGTGGCGTGAAACGCATCGACCAGGGTGGTGCCACAGGCCGCGCAGTAGTGGTTCGAAGCGGGATTGAGCGCTCCGCACATGCCGCAGAAGATCAGTGGGCGGCCATCCCGTTGCAACGGAGCGCCGTCCTCTTCGAGTGGCCTGGAATCGGGTGGGGTGCTCACGTAGCGGGAAACCTCCGGACGCCTCGCGCGGGAACCAATCCCGCCACGAATGGCGTTGTTAATGCAGGCCGCGAACCGCGCGGCCGCCTGGAACGGGCTCTCGCTCCGGCATTGGTGTATATCATAGCCACCGAACCCATGCATGGCGCCCGGAGCATGAGGCGGCCGCCATCCTCCAGGAAGAGAGCAGGAATGTCGACGAGCGATCCCCAGTCCACCGGTTCGTCACCCGCGGCGCCAGCCTGTGGCAACTGTGGCGCGGCTGTGGAATCGACCGCGGTCACCTGTCCGGTCTGCGGCGTGCTGCTGGCCGCGTATCGGTCCGCCTCTGGCTCGTCCAGTCAGGCGGAAACATCCTCCGCTGGCGACTCGTCGGCGACCCATGGCACACCCGGCGCGGGGAGCGGCTCGAGCATGGGCTCGTCCGCCACCGGGCCATCCACCGTCACACCCGGTAGCGTGTACCAGTCCCCGCCTGCGCCTCCCTCCGCGACGCCGTTCTCCAGCGCCACGCCCTCGTACGCAACGTCGCCCATCCATCAGCCTCGCTCCCGGAGCCCGATTGGCGACGCCCTTCGTTCGTCGCGGGTGGATATGACCACCCCCATCCAGCCTGACTCGCTGGTGGAGAGCGACGCTTCCGCTGGGGAGCTCACCCGGATGGCTGCCGCCGATGACGACCTCGCGGACATGGCGTCGGGCGAAGATGAACTGGCGGACATGGCGTCCGGCCAGGATGAACTCGCCAGGATGGCGTCTGGCGGCAAGGCCACGCTCGCCGAACAGGTGGAGGCCGAGCTTACCGGCGCGAAGGTCACCTTCGACGGCTCCGAGCCGGTGATCGAGGCCCCGGAGGTCTCCGTCGCCAATCCGGGCGTGGGAGAACCTGATGTCGTCGAGCATGTTCCGCCATCCGGTTCCGAAATTGTCGACCCTCCCGCGCCCGAGCCGTCCGCCCCGGTAGTCCACACTATTCCGATGGCGCCCTCGCCATCGGAAGCTCTCTCGCGGAGTCAGCCCGCCGCGCCGTCCACGGGCGCCACGCGCCAGAAGGACCAGGCTCCGGCCATCGATTGGGTTAATCCGGGAGGAACTGGAAACCGCGGTCGAAGCGCCTCCACATTCGGCGCCCCCGCCTCGTCCCCGGATCCGGCCGCGAAGCAGGTCGCCATCACCAGGGCCGCGTTGACAGGATGCTTGCCATTCGTGCTGATCTTCAGCGTTGCCGTCTTCATATTCCGGGGCGGCAACGCGGGAAGCACGTTCTTCGGCATCCTGATCATCGCGGGACTCTTCTACCTGCTGCTCAAGGTCGCGGGAGCCACCAGCCGCCGGACAACCGACATGCCGCTCGACGACCTGTTCAACTCGAAGCGCAAGCGCTAGCTACTCCAGGCACGGAAAACGCGCAAACTTACATTGAGTCGTTAGGAACCGGTATCATGACGCGAATGTAACGATCTAAACCTGGATAGCTGATATTTTCGGCTACCATACGGATGCCGCGTGGTCACCGGAGGGACGGACCGCGAGGGCTGAGCAGAAGCATGGCCCCAATGTATGGATCGGCGGCCCACGCGGCAGGTTTGTCGATCCTGTCCGCAATCAGGCCGAGGATTCTTACAATGTACTAATAGCGAAAAGGACCGTTTTCGTTACTAAGGATCACGGAATCAGTCCGTTAG
>CAZUPA010000013.1:5255-35497 GCA_964622205.1 uncultured Sphaerobacteraceae bacterium | reverse complement strand
GCCACTGCCGCCGTCGCCTGAAACACCACCGGGAAAGGGAACTGTAGTACTAAGCAGTGTTGCCAATCTCTCTTGATCGTCGGAGCAGTTGCCATCACAGTCCATGGTTACCTCTCCTTTAGGTTCGAGCTTAGCACACCTACTACACTAAAGCGACACCTCATCTCAGGAGGTCAAGCGGAAGTCTTGACCTCCGAAGCAGCATACCAACATCACAGCCCGCGTGTTCTTGCGTAGGTTCTAGATTCCCCATCAATTCCAACTCGCCCATTGCCCATGTATCGTGGAATCCGCGACAACTACGTAGGCACCCCACCACGGAGAACCGCCCATGCTTCCCGGCGCTGGCAAAATCCGCTTCCGGTTCGAAGGAACGGTCTGGAGCTATCGCGCTCCCGGCCTCACCTTCTTCGTCTCCCTCCCCAAGGACATCTCCGCCGAAATCCTCGACATCGCCGGAACCGACCTCAATCCCTGGGGCACCGTCCCGGTCCAGGCCACCGTCAACCACTACACCTGGGAATCCGCCATGTTCCCCCGCAAGGACCGCGCCTGCTACGACCTCCCGCTCAACGCCAAAACCCGCAAACGCCTCGCCCTGGCCGATGGCGACCACATCACCGTCACCATCGACATCCCCCTCCCCGTCTGACCGCCACATTTCCTCGCACATTGCCTTCGCCGCCTCGTCCCAATGTATGGGGCGACGGCTCGAGCGATGCGGGCGAATCGCGTCATGCACGGCCCGGCCGGAGTCAGCAGCCCCTGCCTTCTCTCACCAGTGCTTCCGGATTTGGCCGCCGCGGCGACCATCCTCGAACGGCTTCCGGCATACGCTCGCCAGGAGGCGCCAAACCATGCACCAGTACGGAACCCCTAACCGGCATCTCAACGAACCTCACCATTCGCGAACCTGCCGGTGAATGGGGTTCCCTTGTGGGCGGCCCAGATCGCGGCGTAGCCGGAGTCTGTAGCCCCCACCGTCACCAATCTCACCTCAAATGGCGTGATTTCCCTTGCTCGATGCGTTCACTGGGTAGATACCCACCGCACCCGTCGGCCGTAACCATGTCGCCGCTCACGCCAACCACCAGGTCTCCCCGCGTAAATTCGCGGTAATTCCGCGATAATTCGCCAGCCGAAACCCCCGTCGTTCCGGGCCAAATCACCGCTCAACCCGATTTACCGAATTTCCGAATTATCGCGGACGCAAACATACGCGGACCTCGAACCGGCCAGAACTGGCACAATGAACCCGGCAAATCACCCGCCATCTTCCACCGGCCCAGGAGCTTTCCCGCATGACTGCTAACCGCGACATCACCACTGACTCCGGCATCACCATCGAACCCACCTACACCGCCCCCGATGCCCCTGTCGACCTCCCCAACCCTGGCGAATACCCCTACACCCGCGGCATCCACCCCACCATGTACCGCTCCCGCCGCTGGACCATGCGCCAGTACGCCGGATTCTCCTCCGCCGAAGAGAGCAACAAGCGCTACAAGCTCCTCCTCGAACGCGGGGTGAGCGGGCTCTCCGTCGCCTTCGACCTCCCCACCCAGCTCGGCATGGACTCCGACGACCCCCGCGCCTTCGGCGAGGTCGGCCGCGTCGGCGTCGCCGTCTCCACGCTGGACGACATGCGCCGTCTCTTCGACGGCATCGACCAGCAGTCCATCACCACCTCCATGACCATCAACGCCCCGGCCTCCATCCTCCTCCTCATGTACCAGATCGTCGCCGAGGAAAAGGGCGCCGACCCGAAGAAGCTCGGCGGCACCATCCAGAACGACATCCTCAAGGAATACGTCGCCCGCGGAACCTACATCTTCCCGCCCCGCCCCTCCATGCGCCTCGTCACCGACACCTTCGCCTACTGCGCCCAGAACCTCCCCTCCTGGAACACCATCTCCGTCTCCGGCTACCACATCCGCGAAGCCGGTTCCTCCGCCGCCCAGGAAATCGCCTTCACCCTCGCCAATGGCTTCGCCTACGTCCAGGCCGCCATCGAGGCCGGCCTCCAGGTCGATGCCTTCGCCCCCCGCATCAGCTTCTTCTTCGCCTCCCACAGCAACCTCTTCGAGGAAGCCGCCAAGTTCCGCGCCGCCCGCCGGATGTGGGCCATCGCCCTGGCCGAACGGTATGGCGCCACCAACCCGAAGGCGCTCATGATGCGGTTCCACACTCAAACCGGCGGCGTCACCCTCACCGCCCAGCAACCGCTCAACAACGTCGTCCGCGTCGCCTACCAGGCCCTCTCCGCCGTCCTCGGCGGCACCCAGAGCCTCCACACCAACGGCTACGACGAAGCCCTCGCCATCCCCACCGAACAGGCCGCCACCCTCGCCCTTCGCACCCAGCAGATCCTCGCCGAGGAAACCGGCGTCACCGATACCGCCGATCCCCTCGCCGGATCGTACTTCGTCGAATCCCTCACCGATCAGTTGGAGGAGAAGGCCAGGGAGTGGATCGACCGCATTGACGAGCAGGGCGGATCGGTCGCCGCCATCGAGCACGGCTTCATGCAGAACGCCATTGGCGAGAACGCCTACCACCGCGAGCTGGCCCGCTCCAGCGGCGAGGAAGTCGTCATCGGCGTCAACCGCCACGCCGAAACCGAATCGACCCGCATGGAAATCCACCGCATCGACCCCGAAATCGTCGCCAACCAGGTCGAACGGGTGCGGGCCCACAAGGCCGCCCAGGACGAGGCGGTCATTATCCCGCTCCTGGCCGCCATCCGGGAGACCGCCGCCGGCGCCGGAAACCTCCTCCCGGTCATGAAGGACGCCCTCCTCGGAGGCTGCACCCTCGGCCAGGTCGCCTACGCCCTCCGCGATGTCTTCGGCGAGCATCACTCCACGCTCTGACCGCTCGCTGGCAACCAATTCACGCGCGGCCCGGCCGCCGGGATGACAACCTCCCGGCCCGCCGGTATGATTTCATTGCGTCCTTTGGAAAAACATTGTATAACGACTGGATTTTCTGTATGGCTGCCATGAATTCTGGTCTCACGGAGCGATCCCACGCCACGGTTGCCCGCCTCATCGCGGTCACCGCGATGCTCTTCGCCCTCTTCGCTCCGCTCGTCGAGCCCACCCTGGCCGCCGCGCCTCTCTACCCCGACCTCCGGCCGACCAACCCGTCAACGCTCTACTTCGACCGCGTCACCATCAACGGGTCCTCCCAGTACGTCCTGCGCTTCTCCAACTCCATCTGGAACACCGGCGAAGGGCGGCTCGAACTCCAGGGCAACCCGAACCCCAACGGCAGCAACCTGGTCTACCAGAACATCTACGACCACCCCGCCGGAGGGAGCCGCGTCTCCCAAACCCATGTCTCGTCGGACTTCATCTACCACCCCAGCCACTTTCACTATCACTTCGCCGAGTTCGCCTCCTACCTGCTCCTCCAGCGAACCGCCGATGGCTCGTATGTCGCCACCTCCGCCGAAGGCTCCAAGGCCAGCTTCTGCATCATCGACTACGTCCGCCTCAACGCCTCCGGACCGTCCGCGCCCCGCTACACCGCCTGTGGAGGAACCCTCCAGGGTCTCTCCGTCGGCTGGGGAGACACGTATGTCGCCTCCCTCCCCGATCAATGGGTCGTCCTCGGAAGCTCACCGCTGGCGGATGGCAACTACGGTCTCCAGTCCACCGTCGATCCATTCAACCGCCTCAACGAAGGCGGCCGCGACGGCAACAACACGGCCACCACCTACTTCCACGTGAGGAACGGCGTCATCATCCTTGGCACTTCGACCTCCGAACCCCCTTCCGGCCTCACGGGACGGGTGATCAACACGGGCGGCGCCAATCTCAACTGCCGCGCCACGCCGAACGGAACCATCATCGGGCGGTTGCCCGCTGGCTCGCTCGCCCAGGTCACCGGCGCCCCGCAAGGCGGATGGATCCCGGTCGTCTGTGGCGGACGATCCGGCTGGGTTTCGGCCGCCTACCTTCAGGTCAGCGGCGCGCCCACCACCACGCCCACACCAACTCCGCCGCCCAGCGGCGTCATCGGCGTGGTCATGAACACTGGCGGGGCGAATCTCAACTGCCGCGCCACCCCGAATGGAGCCATCGTCGGGCGGCTGCCCGCCGGTTCCACCGTCCCGGTGCGCGGCGCGGCCCAGTCGGGATGGGTCCCGGTCACCTGCTCCGGCCTGGAAGGCTGGGCGTCGGCCGCCTACCTCCGTATTGACGATGGAACCACCACCTCGCCTCCCGAGAACATGACCGGCACAGTGGTCAACACCGGCGGCGCCAACCTCCGCTGCCGCGTGTCTCCGGGCGGAGCCATCATTACCTCGCTCCCGGCCGCAACCGTCGTCGAGGTCACCGCCGCGACCCAGAATGGTTGGGTCCCGGTCGTTTGCGGAGGGCGATCTGGCTGGGTCTCGGCCGCCTACCTCCAGATCAACGCCGTTCCCACACCCACCGCCGAACCGACCGTCCAGGCGCCTACCGCGACCACCATCCCACCCACCGGGATCCCGCCCACCGCCACGCAGACACCCATCCCGCCGACCGCGACGTTCACACCGCCGCCACCAACCGCCACGTTGCCACCCACTGTCACGCCCACGCCGACGGAGATCCCCACCGAGCCGCCGCCGCCAGGGACGGAACCTCCGCCAGACACTGGCGATGGTGAGGGCGGTTAGGCCCTCTCCATCACCACATGCCGGGCCAGCCCCGCCAGGTCGTGGATCGTCCGCACGTCCCGCCCCGGGAAGACCGTTCGCAGCAGCCTCTCGGTCTCAGATTGCTGCGAGGGGTCGATCTCCAGCCCAACCCCGCCACCAACGGCCAGCACCCGCGGCAGGTCGGCCATCAGCGCCCGCACCAGGTCCAGCCCGTCCGGCCCCCCGTCCAGCGCCATCCGGGGCTCCGCCGCCAGGTCCGGATTCCCGTCCACCTGCTCCGGAGTGAGGTATGGGAGGTTCGCCAGCACGAGGTCTACTCGCCCGGACACCGGCTCCAGCAACGATCCCTCCCGGAACGTGATCCGCTCCCGCCGGGAACCCTCCACCAGCCGGTCCGCGTTCTCCCGGGCAACCGTCAGTGCATCGGTGGAAAGGTCCGTCCCGATCACCCGGGCGCCATCGCCAGCCAGCGCCGCCACGCTCACCGCGATCGCCCCGGACCCGGTCCCCACATCGACCACCAACCCGCCTTCACGAGTCTGCTCCAGGCCCCATTCCACCAGCAACTCGGTCTCCGGCCTCGGAACCAGCACCCCCGGTCCCACCCGGAAGTCCATCCCCATGAACTCCCGGAGCCCGGTCAGGTACGCCACTGGCAAGCCGCCCAGCCGCCGCTCGATCAGGTCCGCGTACGCCGCCAGCTCATCGACGGCGATCGGGTCTGGATACCGCATGAACAGCCTCGTCCGGTCCACGCCCAGCACATGCCGTAGCAGCACCTCGGCATCCAGCCGGGCCGATTCGATGCCGGCCCCGGCCAGCCGTGCCGCGGCTTGCCGGATCGCGTCCTGGTATGACGCCGGCCGTCCGGTCATCGACCCACCCTCGTATCGCTCATCGCTGGTTCTCCCGCCCAATCGTCCCCCGCTCCATCTGGCCGAAATCACCAGACCGCACCCGTATCCTTCCAACCCCCGGTGCGCTAGCATGAGGTATCCGCCGCGCGACGACGCGCTGATTCATGAGGAGCGACATGGCCGGATTCGTCCCGCCCTGCCGGTGAATCCCCGCACAGCCCGGCGGAAGTGCGATCCCCGCACACAGGTCCGGACGTTCACGGTCATCGTTGGAGGTAGTCAGATGTGCTCTCCCGAAGTACTCGCCAGGGTGAACTCCGCCATCGGGCGCGGAGGTGGAATGAAGGTCGACCGGCGTCGCCTGCTCACGGCCTCTGGCGCGATGGCCGCGGCCGGGGCTCTCGCGCCGGTCATCGCTCGCGCTCAGGATGCCACCCCCGTAGAGGCTGCCGCCACCCCGATCGCCAACGGCACCAGCATCTCCTTCACCAGCGTCGCCAGTCTCTCCCACTCGAACTCGCCCACCACGCCCGTCTGGCCCGGGAACCCCGCCTTCGAGATGGAAACCGTGGTCACCATCGAGAACGATGGCTTCTACGCCAATGTCCTCGCCTACCACGAACACACTGGAACCCACATGGACGCGCCAGCCCACTTCGTCGTCGATGGCGCCACCGTCGATCTCGTCTCCCCGGCCAGCCTCGTCGCCCCGCTCGCCATCATCGATGTCACCGCCCAAGCCCAGGCTGATGTCGACTACGGTCTCACCGTCGACGACATCCTCGCCTGGGAAGCCGAGTACGGCGCACTCCCGGCGGGAGCCATCGTCGCCATGCATTCTGGCTGGGCCGCCCGTATCGACGACGCCGAAGCATTCGTCAACCAGGATGCCGAAGGCGTGATGCACTATCCCGGCTTCAGTCCGGATGTCTCCGCCTTCCTCGTCAGCGAACGCTCGATCAATGGCATCGCCTCCGATACCCTCAGCCAGGATCCCGGCAACTCGACGGATTTCGGAACCCACATCAACATCCTTGGGGCCGGCCTCTATGGCATCGAAGGCATCGCCAATCTCGATGCCCTTCCGGCCAGTGGCGCCTGGGTCACCGTTGGCGCGCCAAACCACGCCAATGGCTCGGGCGGACCGGCCCGGATCCTCGCCCTTTACTGACGCATCCCCGGAACGCGACGGGAGGAGGCATTTCGCCTCCTCCCGGCCACGCGCGTTTGGTTGTCGCCGGTCTCAGGCCGCCGTGTCATCCGACAGACCGGCGTCGGCCAGCCGTTCCGCCTCGTCGGCCGCGCGCAGGTCCTGGATCAGGTCGTCGATCTCCCCGTTCAGCACCGCCGGGATGTTGCTGATGTTCTTCTTGATCCGGTGGTCGGTGATCCGGTCCTGCGGGAAGTTGTAGGTCCGGATCTTCTCGCTGCGCTCACCGGACCCGATCTGCGACCGGCGGGCGTCGCCGCGCTCTTCGGCCAGCCGCTCCTGCTCGATCTCGTACAACCGCGAGCGCAGCACGGTCATCGCCTTGAGCTTGTTCTTGAGCTGGCTCTTCTCGTCCTGGCAGGTCACCACCAACCCGGTCGGGAGGTGCGTGATCCGCACCGCCGAGTCAGTCGTGTTGACGCTCTGGCCACCGTGCCCGCTCGACCGGTACACGTCCACCCGGAGGTCGTTGTCGTTGATCTGGAGGTCGACCTCCTCGGCCTCGGGCAGCACGGCCACGCTGGCGGTGCTGGTGTGAATCCTGCCCTGGCTTTCGGTTTGGGGTACCCGCTGCACGCGATGCACGCCGCTCTCGTACCGCAGGTAGCTGTAGGCGCCCTTGCCCCGCACTTCGAAGATGATCTCGCGGAACCCGCCCCCGTCGGTCTCGGTCGAGGACAGCACCTCCACCTTCCACCGGTTCTTCTCGGCGAACCGCACGTACATCCGGTAGAGATCCGCCCCGAACAGCGCTGCCTCGTCGCCACCGGTTCCCGCCCGCACCTCGACAATCACGTTCTTCTCGTCGTTCGGGTCCTTGGGCACCAGTTGCCGCCGGATATCCGCCTCCAGCGTGGCCAGCGTGGCCCGGAGGTCCTTGAGTTCCTCCTGCGCCAGCTCCGCCATCTCCCGGTCGGAGTCGTTGGTCATGAGAGTGGTCTCGGCGATGGCGGCCTCGGTCTCCTGGTACTGGCGCCAGGCCCCGACGATCCCTTCGAGGTCGGCCCGTTCGCGGCCAAGCTCCATCAGTTGCTCGGGATTGGTGGCGATGGCGGGATCGCCCATCATGTGGTCGAGTTCGTTCGAGCGCCGCTCGAGTTCTCCGAGATTGACGCGAAAGCTGTTCATGGTTGCGACCATGGGGTCTGTCTCCGATTTGGGATGGTGGGTGTACCCGGCACATCGATCGATCGTTTCCGTGGCATGCCTTCGGGAACGACAGGGTGGATTCGGCATGGGTCAGGAAAGTGCCAGTTCGGTCCGGCTCAGCCAATTATAGCGGCAACCTTGCCACGACCGGCTCGCTCATCGCCGCCTGTGGCACCATGAAGCGCGACATCCGGTCCCAGCACGAACGTGGAGAACGCTTCAGTGACATCGAACTCGCATTGGCAACCAGGCGACCAGGTGCTTCTGCGCTACCTTCGCAACACCCCCGGCGACCTTATCGCCCCGGTCACGGTCGTCCAGGACGGTGACGACGTCGTCGCCCTCTGCCTGGCCGTCGGTACCCGGCTCAAGGGCCAGGCGATGCGCGACGGAACCCGCATCACCCGCGAGATGCCCTTCGTCGAACGCGAGCGGCTCATTGGTGGGTTCGCCGGCTTCACATGGACCGATAACCATGTCCTGATGCTTCAGCGACCGGATCGGCTTTCCAGCATCTGGCTGCTCTGGCGCGAACAAAGCTGGGAATTGGCGGGCTACTACGGCAACATCCAGGCGCCTCTTGCCCGAACCCATCTTGGCTTCGATACCGCCGACTACCTGCTGGATGTGTCGATCGCGCCAGATCTCGATTGGCGCTGGAAGGACGAGGACGAGTGGGAACTCGCCCGCGACCACAGCCTGATCGAGCGCGGCCTGATCGACGAGATTCGCCGCGAAGGCGAGCGAATCATCGCCGATGTGGAAAACCGAGCCTGGCCGTTCAACGCCGGCTTCGAGACCTGGCGACCCGATCCAACCTGGCCGATTCCGGAACTCCCCGCCAACTGGGACGAGGGTCTCCTTTTCCCTGAATGACGGGAGCCAGCCGCAGCCCGCGACGTTCACTGGACTCAGACATCGCAGGGTAGCGCGTGAGGGGCACGAAACAATGTGCCGATTGACCGCCAGTACGGAAGTCCTAGCCAGCCGTAGAAGGACAACTTTTCAGAGTGCCCTCGGCTGGCGTATGGGCTTCCCCGGTGGCTGACGTAGCGGATGTCTGGAGCCCCTTAACAGTTACCGCCTCGACTCGCGATTGACCACCGGCGCGCTGGCGCGTAGGATGGCATCCATCGACACATCGTTTCAGATGCGCCCCAGGAGGTTTCGCATGGCAGTCCGCACGAGAATCCAGACCACCACTTGCATTCTCGTTCAAGGACGCCCCACGCATGCGGACCATCAACATCGGCATCCTGGCGCATGTCGACGCCGGGAAAACAACGCTCACTGACCAGATTCTCTTCCAGGCCGGCGTGATCGCTTCCCCCGGCAGCGTGGACCACGGCACTACCCAGACCGACACCCTCGACATGGAGCGCCAGCGCGGCATCACGATCCAGTCCGCCGTCGTCTCCTTCCGCGTCGGCGATCTCAAGGTCAACCTGATCGACACTCCCGGCCACCCGGACTTCATCGCCGAGGTGGAGCGCGCCCTCCGGGTCCTCGACGCGGTGGTGCTCGTCGTCTCCGCCGTCGAAGGCATTCAGCCGCAGACCCGCCGCCTGTTTCGCGCCATCCACGGTCAGCGGCTGCCATGCCTGCTGTTCATCAACAAGATCGACCGGGAAGGCGCCCGCTCAGCCGCATTGGTCGACGCCCTGCGGAAGGATCTCGCCGCGAACCCGCTCCCGCTCTCCGATGTGCGCGATATCGGCGCCCGGAGCGCGGGCAGCGCCCCACTCGACCTCGCCCAGGCAGCCGCCCGCGACGCGGCGGTCGAGGTGCTCGGCGCCCACGACGCGGACCTGTTCGATCGCTGGGTCGAGCAGGATGGACGACTCGACCAATCGACGCTGCTCGGGGCGATTCGCGACCAATTCTTGGAGGGCACACTCCAGCCGCTCGTGTTCGGCTCGGCGATGACGGGCGTGGGCGTGCCCCAAATCCTGGCCCTGCTGCCCGGCCTCGCGCCGGAGGCGGCGCCAATCGAACAGGAAGCGCCGCTCTCGGCCGAGGTGTTCAAGGTCAACCGTTCGCCGAATGGCGAGCGTTCCGTCATCTGCCGTGTCTGGCGGGGATCGCTCCAGGTCCGCGACACCGTCGCCATCGACCGCCCGCACCATGACGAGGAGATCCAGCCCGCGCGAGTCACCCGTCTCATGGCGTTCCAGGATGGCCGCGAGCATCAGGTCCAATGCGCGGTCGCGGGAGACATGGTCCGCCTCGGTGGCCTGGCGGACGCCAAAATCGGCGACTGGCTGGGAACGCCGCTGGTTGAGCGGATTCCATCCTTCGAGCCGCCCGTGTTCGAAGTTCAAGTGATACCTGAAAACGTGGATCGCCGGTTCGACCTGCACCGGGCGCTCTCCACGCTCTCCGATGAGGATCCGCTCATCAGCGTGCGGATCGACGAGGTGGACCACGCCACGTTCATCCATCTCTATGGCGAGGTGCAGCGTGAGGTGATCGAATCCATGTTGCGGGACCGCTTCGCGCTTGCCGTCACGTTCGGCGAGCCCGCCGTGATCTGCGTCGAGCGCCTGCGAGGTCCCGGCAAGGCGGCGGAGATCTTCGGCGAGACCAACCCGCCGTTCTACGCCACCGTCGGGTTCCGGATTCGCCCGCGCCAGGGACCCGAGCCGGTCTGGACCTATACGCCGGGCAAGGCGAAGCGGAACTTCTTCGACGCCGCTGAGATCGGGGGCCGCGCCACCCTCTCCCAGGGACCGCATGGCTGGCCCGTCATCGACGTCGACGTCGAGGTCACCGATCTCATCTATCTCGTGACATCGGTCCCAACCGACTACCGCAAGCTGGCCGCGCTGGTCATGGCCGACGCCGTGAAGGACGCCGGCGCCGTGGTCTGCGAACCGCTCCACCGGTTCGTGTTGCGCACGCCCGCCGAGCATTCCGGGGCGTGCATTCACCTTCTTTCGACCAAACGTGCCGAAGTCGAATCTTCGAGCGTTGACGAGGACTTCGCCTCAATCACTGGCACGATTCCGGCGGCGACCATTGATGCCGTGGCGAAATCGTTGCCGGGCATCACCCGGGGCCGCGCCGATCTCGACACGCGGTTCCATGACTACCAGCCGATCGATGGAGATCCCCCACGACGGCGACGAACCGACCTCAACCCGTACAACAGGACAGAGTATCTTTCCCGGCTGAAGGGGCGGTTCTGATCCGGGCCGCCCGTTGACACCGTCCATCCGGCATTGGATGCTCCCCCACAGCGGACATCGCACGGCTGCAAGGAAATGGAACTGACACGACATGAAACGACTCGGCGTGATTGGCTACGGGGCCCGCATCCGGCACATGCTTGGCGCCATCGACAAGTTCAGAACCGGCGCGACGGTGGTCGCCGTGGTCGATCCCGCCGAGTCGGCCCTGCGACTCAGGTTTCCCGAGAAACTGGAGGCGGTAACCTTCTACGACGACGTCGACCGTATGCTGGACGAGGCTGGCCTCGATGGCGTGCTCATCGGCACGAACTGTCTCTACCACACACCCTACGCGATCAAGGTCCTGGCCCGGAACCTCCCGCTGTTTCTTGAGAAGCCGGTCGCGATCGACGAGGACCAGCTTGCCCAGCTGCATTCGGCGGCGGTCGCCTCCACCAGCGAGGTGGTCGTCTCGTTCCCGCTCCGCCTCTCCGAGTTGTGCAACATCACGAAGGACGTCATCGACAGCGGGGTGATCGGCACCGTCGAGAACGTCCAGGCCACCAACAACGTCCCGTTTTACGGCTCGAACTACTACCACGGCTGGATGCGCAACGAGTCGCTGACGGGCGGCCTATGGCTGCAAAAGGCCACGCACGATTTCGATTACCTCACCCACCTGGTCGGCAAGGTTCCCCAGCGGATAATCGCGGTCGAATCCAAGACCGTCTTCACTGGCGACATGCCGGCCGGTCTCTACTGCCTCGATTGCCCGAAGCAGAGGGAGTGCCCCGAGAGCCAGTACAACCTCTTCTACAAGCAGGGGATCATCGACGACATGGCCGAAGCCGCGAGTTGGTGGGATGGCCGCTGGCAGTGCAGCTTCGCCGAGGACACCGGCAACCACGACGCCGCCACCGCCATCCTCCAGTACGAGTCGGGCGCGCATCTCGCCTACACCCAGATGTTTTACGCCCGGCGCGGCGCGGCGAAGCGTGGCGCCATCCTCACCGGCTACAAGGGAACGGTGAGCTTCGACTGGAACACCGATGAAGTCGTGGTCCATCATCATCACAGTGGCCGGGTCGAGCGCCACCGCGCCGAGGCCATCGGCGGCGGGCACCACGGCGGCGACGAGCGACTCGCCCACGACTTCCTGGCGATCCTCAACGGAACCGGCCCCAGCCGCGCGACGATCCATGACGGCATCCTCAGCGCCCAGTTGTGCCTGATGGCCAAGCGCTCCTGCGAGACCAACGCGTTCCAGCCGTTCGTGCCATTGGGCCAGGCAACCGCTGTCGCCGCGTCCTGACACCGGCGCTGGTATCGTTGTGAACAGGCAATCGCGGATTGGACCGGTCGTTTTGGAGGGAACGACCCCGTGTCGTTCCTGGCATGGTCGTTGGGCGGGAGCGTCGTCGTCCGCCTCGCCTTGTCTACGGAGTCCGGGTAATTGGTCAGGACAGCCACACGCTCGCCTTCGGCTCGCTGGGCTGTCCCTACACACATACGGTCTTGGCGAGACACAGGTCATTCCGCGGGGAATCTCCCGGGTCCGCTATCAACCGGCCTACTCCACCACCTCGACCGTCGCCATCATGCCGAAATCCTCGTGCGAGAGGATGTGGCAGTGGTAGACGAACTTGCCGGTGAAGTCGGCGAACCGCATCCGCATGATGGTCTCGGAGTGCGGCGGCAGGTTGAACGTGTCCTGGTGGCCGAAATCCGGTTGCGGCTCACCATTCACCGAGAGCACCTGGAAGTCGTTGATGTGGATGTGGAATGGATGCCAGTGGTCGGTAGTGTTCCGAACCACCCACTCCTCGAGCGCTCCCAGTTGCACGGTCTGGTCGATCCGGTCGTGGTCGAAGTGCTTGCCGTCGATCGCCAGGTACAGTGGGGCTCCCGGCTCCTCGAACGTGGTTATCCGGGCATTGTCGACCGGCAGCCCGCGATAGTTCTCGAAGGGCACGAGGTTGGTCGGTAGCGGCGCGGATTCCACCGCGTCCCCCTCGATCACCATCGTCGCCAGCGGTTCATCCGGCTGGGCCTGGTAGTCGACACCCCACATCAACGTGCGGAACTCGTACTCGCCCGCCGTTGGCAACGCCTGCACCAGCACCTCTGTCCGCTCGGCGGGCGCTAGCACGATGTTGTCCCGGGCGATCACGCGGTCGTGCGGGTTGCCGTCGTTGGCGATCTCGTGCAACTGGTGCCCCTGCAGGGCGATGTTGAAGAACGTATCGGAACTGAGGTTCGCCACGCGCCACCGCTGGGTCTCTCCCGGCTGGATCGAGATGCGCGGCTCGATCTGGCCGTTCAGGAAGCGCGTCAGGTTGGTCTGCTCGGAGTAGGGGACGAGGTTCCCGTCGCCATCGAACTGCGTCGCCGTCAGCACCAGCAGCCGCTCGGTCAGGCCCGCGATGCCTTCGATCTCGTCGAGGTTCCCTTCCAGGATGATTGCGCCGTGGAGTCCCGCGTTCGTCTGGGGTCCGGTATTGCCGTGGGCGTGGGGATGATACCAGAACGTCCCTGGAACATGGTTCTCGGGCAGCACGTACTCGTAGTCGAACTCGGCGCCGGCGTCGACCTGGATGAAGATGTTGTCGGAGTTGCCGCTGGGCGAGACGTGGAATCCATGGGTGTGGATGTTGGTGTAGTCCTCCAGGTCGTTGATGAGCTTTAGCCGGACCACATCCCCCGCGCGAATCTTCAGCGTGGGCCCAGGGAACTCTCCCTCGTACGTCATCGTGGTCACGGTCTGGCCGGCCACGGTCGTTTCGCCGGTCGCGACGCGGAACGATGTCTCCAGCACGCCGTTCTCGCTCTGGCGCACCGGAGGTTCGCGAAATGGTTCGCCCTTCACGCCGTTGAATGGCGTGGGCGGAACGGGGCTGGCCTCATCGGCGACCGGTGACGCTGTCTCGCCGCCATGCGCGTGGCCCGCGTCCGGCGATGCGTCCTGCGCAAGGGTGCTTGCGGGCAGGGTGGCCGCGGCTGCCGCGCCGAGCACGATGTGCCGCCGGGTGATCGTCGGCTGGCCGTCAGCGTCCTGCTGGCTGTCGGAAAGGTCCTGGTTCGTGCCGCTCATGTTTCAGGGTGCTCCTCAATGAAAACCGGGGAGTGATCCCGGAACTATGCCGCCGGGGTGGCGATGCCTTCCGGACCATGCGTGCCTTCGACGTTCTCGACGACCGCGTTGAGCAGCCAGGAGCCATCGACATTCACGAACACGAAGAGGTCGGTCTCGACGCCATTGATGCCTTCCTCGTGTGGGGTCGGGCTGGTGTAGTCGAACAGCGCGGCCACGCTGCCATCGCCCAGCACCGTCACCGAACGAACATCGAGGATCACCGTCTGGTCCTCTTCGGCCAGCGGCACCGGCTCGGATGTCATCGCCGCCACGAAGTCTTCATCGAACAGCGACTGGCCGACCTGGTGGATGATGAAGTCGTCGGTCAGGCCACCCATGCCGGCGAGGTAGTCTCCAGCGTTGTGGCAGGCCGTGATATTGCGGATGGCGGCGGTGATTTCGGCGACGGTCTGCTCGTCGGCCGGCTCACCTTCCGGCGGCGCGAAGTCGACCGGAGTGGCCTGGACGATCGACACCCGCTCACCTTCGCCTTCGGGAGCGGGCGTGCCGTGGAGCGCCTGCATCTCCTCGATGGTGCGAGGTTCCAGCGTGCATTCGTCCGGGTTTGGCGATGGATCGTCCTGGGCGATCGCCGTCGCTCCAATAACCGAAGACAACACCAGGCCGAGGGCAAGTGAACTGACGCTTCCGCGGCGCATGAGACGCTCCATCCCTTTTGAGACACTATTGACTGTAGACCCACGTTCGAGTCTAGCAACGCGTCACTCGGGGTGGAAGTCATGGAACGCGGGCATAGGTCACCCCGGAGTCAGTACCCGCGAATCGCTTGTCCCGCCAGAAGTCCCATGATTCATGGCCACCGGCGTTGCGCTCATGCTTGTCACGGTGAAGAACCCGTAGATGTTGCCGTCGCCAGGGATGGTGATCGGGTCTTCGTTCCACATGAGCGCTGGTCTCGGGAACGCGGGGGAGTCTAGCGGGAGAGCTTCATGGAAAAGGATGGAGTGGTCGGCTGTATCGATGAAGATCACGTCTCCGAGATCCGTGGTGACCATCAATGTGCCTCCCGATGCACTCAGGAACAGAAACTGCTCCGCACTTATTCCAGGGACGGTTTCCCTGATCTCCCCGGAATTGAGGTCCATAATGACGATAAGGATGGGTTCTCTGGCGTCCCCCGCTACCGCGAAGTACGCAAGATCGCGCAAGAGAACGACATTGCTGAAGATGCCGTACACCTGGAGTTCCGAGATCACTTCAAGACTGAGCGGATCGAGGACGAGAAGGTCGACGAATGGCTCTTCTGTGTCGCCTGGTGCGTGAGCCACCCTGGCCAGAAGACGAGAATCGGTGGCGGACAGGGTGATGAATATCTCCTGATCTCCCTCTTCTTCGCTTGCCTTGAGAGACTCCAGTTTTTGTCCGGTGGCGGCGTCGAACCTGGAGACTTCGCCAGTCGAGTAGGCGACATACAGTCCGTGCTCCGAACCAACAAGGTTCGGCGGGAGGCCGTCCATATCCATCCGCTCTTCGGCGGTGGGGGTCAGGATCGTTTCTGGCGTGGACCAGATGGTGGAGCCGGTCACGGCGTCCACCGCCAACACGTTGCCCAGAAAGTCGGCCACGAAGACCCTCCCATCCATGAGCAACAGGGACGTTGCTCCCGAGACTCGACTAGCCGTGAGTGGCCCCATCCACGCTACCCTGCCGGTCTCGACATCGATAGCCATTAACTGGCTGGAGCCGATTCCAGATGTGAATGATTCACTGACCGCGAAAATACGTGCGCCATCGCTCGCGATTGGGCCAGCGATCGGATAGGTTTCTGACCAAAGCACCGTTTGCGAATTGAGATCGTATCGAATCAACTTCTGCAGGTTCCCGATGTACAGTTGCGCGATGAGCGAATCTCCCACCACAACCGCGTTGTAGGGGGACGAGACCAAATCAGAACTCTCACTTAGTGGCTGGAGTGAATCGCCCAGGGCAGGTTCGACATCTCCAAAGTTCCAGGTTCGGCCCGGATTTCCACCCTGGTTCACCTCTATCGACGCACCACCCGGAGCCGGTTGGAAGAGCAGCCGGGACGGCTCATCCGGTTGGCGGAAGATGGCCAGGCTGGAGACGAGCGACAGCACGATGAGGATCGCCGCCGCGGCCTGGAGATGGCGCGGGAACCGGGGCCACTCGCGATGACGAGGCGCGGCTTTCCCGTCGGCTGAATCCCACGCCACGGTTGTCGCGGACCGTGCCGGGACTGTCTTCAGCGGCGGACTGGATGTTGCGTCGCCGCTTTCCGCCGCGAATACCTTCTCTCGCAGCGATTTCGTGAACGCCGGGCTTGGCGACACGGGCCGGTCGAACCTGCCCGTGAACTGAACGAAGTCACGGACCCGATCCGCGGTCGTCATGGCTGTTCTCCTGTGATTTCGCGATAGATGCGACGGAAGGCGGCGCGACCCCGGGCGAGCAGTGACTCGGCGGCGTGGAGGCTCAGACCGAGGGTGGACGCGGTGGTCGCGACATCGTGGTCATCGAAGTAGCGCAACACGATGGCCGATCGCTGCCTGGGCGCGAGCCGATCCAGGGTGGCGACGATGTCGTTTCGCGTATGAATCGATTCGAGGTCGAGTTCGCCGAGTGGGGGAGATGGGCCGATGTCGATGATCGCGTGATCGACCTGGGCGCCGAACTGGCGGCGCTCGCGATCCTCGCGTCGGTAGTGGTCAATCAGCTTGTGGCGGGCGATCCCGAACAGCCATGCCATGATCGGTGTCGATCCCGGCGACGGCGCGGTCGAGTTGACCGCCGCCAGGATCGTTTCCTGCGTGAGGTCTTCCGCCGCATGTACGCGCCCGCCGACCCGGACGATGAAGTAGCCGTACAGGCGCGGCACGGCCTCGTCGAACCAGGTCGCGGGGTCAGGGATCGCTTCTGGTTGATCGGGCGTGCCGGGGAAATCCATCGCCGTGCTCATGCTGGTTCCGCCTCCTTGCCCTGTATGTCGGCTCGGGCAGGCGAAATCCGCCGGTGAGGATCAGGATTCCGGCTCGCGGAGGGGATATCGTTCCAGAATCTCGTAGCGCGCGCCATCCTTTTCCAGGCGGCTTCGCACGAGATGGACCTCGGTTACCGGAATCGGAATGGGCGACTTGTGCGTCACCTCGCCGGTCTCGGCGGCCCGCTCGAACCGCGCTCGAATCTTGGCCGGCAGGTCCCGGATGCGCGTGTTGCGCGTATCCCGCAGCCTGCCGAGCGTGATGTGAGGGTGGAAGTCCCGCTCGTCGAGTTCGTAGTCGAGCGACACCAGCGTCTCTCCGATCGCTTCGCGCAACGTGTGCAGCCTGTGGGCTGGCCCATACAGGCCGAGCCACAGGATGCGTGGACGCTTCATCGTCGGAAATACGCCCAGATCCGCCGTCCTCAGTTCGAAGGCATCGTGCTCGGATACCACCTGACCAAGCGACATCCGGAGCAGCGTCGCGCGCTCGGGCTCCACCTCTCCCAGGAAGTGCAGCGTGATGTGTACGTTGCCGGGCGACGTCCACCGGATCGGCCATTCCTCGGTCTTCAGGCTGGTGGTCACTCGCTCGACGAGGTCGATCACATCCGGCGGAATGGGTACCGCCAGGAACAACCGCATCGCGGTATCCACCGTTGTCTCCGGTGGACGTTCCTTCGTGACTTTCGGTCTCCTGGGGCGCTTGGGTCTGGGTGGTGGGGCTGGTCGATCTGTCATGCCAGGAGTATACGGGAGGGCGGTGCGGTAGGATTGCTCCATCAATGTATCCGGGGATTGGAATCCCGATGCTGGGTAGGTACATGTCCATAGCATTCCTTGGTCCACGAGGCACGAACAGCGAAGAGGCGGCCCTGATCCATGGCGGAGCGGACGCGGAACTGGTCGCCGTGCCTGGCATTCCGGCCCTGGTGTCGGCCGTGGAAACCGGTCTGGCCGATGTCGCCGTGTTGCCGATCGAGAACTCGATCGAAGGACCGATCAGCACCACGCTCGACCTGCTGATTCATGAGACGGGCCTGCTGATCCGGGCCGAGGTCGTGGTCCCAATCCGTCATGTGATGGTCACCGTTCCCGGCGCCACGCTGGACGGCATCCATACCGTCATCTCTCACCCTCAGGGACTCGCCCAGTGCCGCCGGTTCCTCGAACGGTTCCTGCCGCACGCCGAGCAGGTCGCCTGGCTCTCCACCGCGGGCGCCGTGCGGGAAGTCGTCGAGGGCGACGACCTCACGCGGGCCGCCATCGGGCCGGAACGGTCTCACGAGTTGTATGGAGGGCATATCCTCGCGCGCGATATCCAGGACATCCGCGGCAACCTGACCCGATTCGTCGTGCTCGCGGCCGAGGACGCTTCTCCAACAGGCAATGACAAGACGTCCATCGCGTTCACCGTGAAGGAGAACGTACCCGGCATCCTGTTCAAGGTCTTCCAGCCGTTCGCCGATCGCGATATCCAGCTCACGAAGATCGAATCCCGTCCCATCAAGGGGCGGCTCGGGCTCTACGTCTTCCTGGTCGATTTCGAGGGGCACAAGCTCGATCCAGAGATCGCCCAGGTGCTCGGCGAGGTGCGCGAACTGGTGAAGGATCTGAAGGTCTTCGGGTCCTACCCACGGTTTCCAATCGAGCAATTCGACGAACTCTTCGAAACCAGGGCGCTGCTCTAGCCGTTTCTCCGGCGTTTCCGGAGACCATCCGCCATGCTCACCATGAGGTGCCACGCTTGACACTGCTGATCGATGACAGTCTGACAACCTCCCTGATCTCGATCCCCCTCTCCGAGGGGTGGGTCGATACGAGCGTGAGCCTGGACATCCGCGAAGGGCTCTCCGCTTCCGAGGTCACCTCCGAGGATGTCGCGCTGATTTCCTCCGCCGAAGCCACCCTGCTGGCCGATACCCACGTCCTCATCGCGGAAATCGCGGTCGTGCTCGATGGGATCGGCCCAATCGTGATGCGGACGCCCGTCCGGCCCGATGGCGTCGATGAAACCGTGGTCCGGCTGCTCGATGCCGGACCCACCGCCGAAGTCCTCATTCGCGCGCTGCTGAGGCCGTACTTCGGCATCTCCGCGACGACCTTCGCCCACTCGAACGACGATCCAGCGGCGGAAACAGCCGAGGTCATCATCCTCGATGGCGCCGCAGGCCTACTTCAGCCCGAGGCCGGGCATCAATCGGACCTCGTCCGGGACTGGTTCGTGCTCACCGGTCAGGCGGTCGTTAGCCACGTCGTGGTCGTCGGGCTCCACGCCCTGGCTCGTGGCGCCGGGGCGGAACTCGAGGCGCTCGCGGCGGCGGTTGCGACCGGGCAGGAACGGAAGCGAGACGTGCGTGGCGTTGTGGCGGCCCGGTACGGCATCGAGGATCGCGAGGCGCTCGGCGAAATGACGAACCGGCAGCGGTTCGAACTTACCCAGGCCGACCGGAACTCCCTGGCCAATCTCATCGCCCGGGGAACCTGGGGCGGGAGATTCGGCAAGCGGCTGCCGGTCTATCGCGATGTGCTGCCAGACGACGTGCTCGGCGGAGAGGAAGCCACCAATGACTGATGCGCTGACCCCGGAAGCCGCTCGCCAGCGGATGCTTGATGCGCTGGATGTGGTGAAGGCTGATTACAAGGTTTTCCAGCACCGCCCGATTCGGAACTACGACGACGCGGAGCTCGCTCGCCAGGAGTCTGGCTTCAGCGGGACCGAATCCAAGAGTATGGTCCTCACCAGCGGTGAGAACGTTCTGGTCTACCTGACGCTTGCCGGGAATCGCGTCGACATCAAGGCGATCCGGGCTCACATCGGCAGCCCCAAGCCGCGGATCATGGGCGCGGAGGCCCTGTGGGCACAGTTCGCCGCCGAGCCCGGCGCGGCGTATCCATTCGGCTTCGACCCGAGCATCCCCGTCTATGTCGATCCGGCCGTGTATGAGCAGGAATGGGTGCTCATGAGCCTGGTGCTGCCCACGGAAACCGTGCAGGTCCGTGGCGAGGACGTGCGGAAGGTGTTCGATCATATCGCCAATCCCGTCCAGGAGGTGACGACCTTCAATCAGGTGTAGCGCCGCGGATTTCTGCCTGGTAGCTGGCTTCGGAGCCTATCCACACCGAACCGTCGGCGTAGTGCTCCTTCTTCCAGATCGGCACGATCTCCTTGATCCGGTCGATGGCGTATTCGGCCGCCGCGAACGCCTCGGCACGGTGCGCGGACGCCGTTGCGATCATTACACTGGCGATGCCGGGCTCCAGGTAACCGGTGCGATGGTGGATCGCCACCCGCATCCCTGGCCAGCGCTCCACGATCTCGATGCCGATCACGCCAAGTTGCTTCTCGGCGGCTGGCGCATACGCCTCGTAGTCGAGCGCGATCACGGCCCGGCCGCGCGCATGGTTCCGAACCGTGCCGGTGAAGGTCACGATCGCCCCGGCGTCGTCCGCCGCGACGAGCGCTTCGACATCCCGTGGATCGAGCGGCTCCTCGGTGATGGCAAACAGTTTCGGCTGCTCGCTCCCCCCGCTGACTGGCGGGATGAACGCCACCTCGTCTCCGTCCTGAAGGACGTAGTCTGGCTCAACGTAATCCTCGTTCACCATCAGCATCATCGACCGGCGCAGGCCCGCCAGCCGGGGCTGGTCGCCGGTCACGAGCGGGTACACCTCGGAAACGCGCGTGCCCTCCGGCACCGCGATGGACTCCTCGTTTTTGCCCAGGTGCTCCCGCAGGATAGCGAAATACCGGATGCGAATCATGATGGTTGGGTTCGAGGACACGCGGGAACTCCGCTTGCTACACGGGCGCCGCGGGGAGCGGTGCATCCGTCAAAAAAGGCCAAACCGCGGTGAGCCTACGATCGGATGTCTCGCTGGAGACTGTCCACGCGACCAACCCAGCCGGGAAGCCCATACGCTGGCCAGGAATCCGGCTCCAACACGGGCTTCGTTGGCCGGCTAGGGTTTCCCCGAGTCTGGCATTGGGCCTTGAATGGTAAATGTTACAGATTCCGCTTCAGGACCGCCCGCAGCCCTTCCGCGATGGTGCGATGCTGGTTCCGGAGTTCGGCGAACAGCGCGGCGATATCCTCCTCGCCGGCTTCCTGGGCGTCTTCGGTATAGCGATCCAGGACATCCTCGCTCTGGAGCAGCGTCGCCAACGTGGTGATCACGTTGTACTCCACATCACTCACGACATAGTCGCGTTCCTTGTCGGTCATGTGGCCCTCGTTCGTTGAACTGTGACGTCGAAACGGCATGCGCGGCGCCGGTTACGGCGCCAGTGACGGATACGGGAGTTAAGGGTATCGTACCCGGCCACACGGCGACAGGCCGCATCCTGGTCAACACTCGCACTGGGAAATACGAAACCTTTCCGCCGGGGGCGACTCTGGCGAGATACATCCCATGGCTTGTCCACGAGGGCAATACCGGTACGCGAAAATCCGCACTATCGTGACACGCCATGCACCAGTACGGAGGGCCTAACCGGCATCGACGCGGACCTCGCCCCGCTTATCTGCCGGTGTGTGGCCCTCCCCACGACCCGCTATCCGTCCTACAAGTGCGTCTCGAACCAGCCCAGCGTCCGCTCCAGGCGTTCCACCCGGTGCTTCGGCGCGCCATTGCGGCTCAGGCCATGACTCTCGTTCGCGAACCGGACGAACTCCACTTCCCGCCGCAACCGCTTCAGCGCGATGAAGAGTTGCTCGGCCTGCTCCATCGGGCAGCGGTAGTCGTTCTCGCTGTGGATGATCAGTAGCGGCGCGGTGATGTTCGCGACATGCTTGAGCGGCGACAGGTCCCAGTACTTCTCGATGTTGTCCCAGGGCGTGCCGAGTTCCGGGTCGAATGACACCAGGCCGATGTCGTCGGTCCCGTACATCGACGCCATGTTTGCGATGGACCTGTCCGTCACCGCCGCCTTGAACCGGTCCGTCGTCCCCAGCAACCAGTTCGTGATGTACCCGCCGTAGGACCCGCCGGTGATGCCGATCCGGTGCTCGTCGATCCCGCCCAGCGACATGACGTGGTCGATCGCGGCCAGGAAGTCCGGCGAATCCGCCACGCCCCATGCCGCGCACACTTCCTGGGCGAAGCCTTCTCCGTAGCCCATGCTCCCGCGCGGGTTGATGTACACCAGCGCGAATCCCCGCGCCGCGTACAACTGGAGTTCGTGGAAGAACGCCGGGCTGAACTGCGCGTGCGGGCCGCCGTGGACATTCAGGATCAGTGGAACTTTCGGCCCGTCCGGCGTGTTGCCAACAGGCCGGAGCAACCAGCCCTGGATTGCCCTGCCGTTCGACTCCACCCAGAACGCTTCGGGCGCGGCGATCCCGACTTCCGCCTCCCATGCGGAGTTGAAGGACGAATGCGCGGTCTCAGACCCGCGGGAAACGATCCGCAGGCTGGCCGGAGTCGTTGGATCGGTGACCGCGATCGCCAGGTTGTTTCCATCATCGAGATGGTCGAACGCGGTGATGTGCCGATTCTCGCCGGTGAGGACCTTCGCCTCGCCCTTCCTGGCGTGGAACCGCACCACCCGCGTAGTGCCGCGGTCGCTGACCAGTGCATCGATCGCCTTGCCGTTCGGCGTCCACCGGATCGTCTGGCCAGCGGCTGGTCCATTCGGCCCGCTCATCGACGAGTCGCCGATGGAGCGATCGAGCGAACCCGTCAGGCAGGTGAGCCCACCGCCACCGGCTCCGATCGCATACAGCCTGCTGTTCTGCACGAAGGGGATATCCGTCTCGTTGCCGGCCAGCGCCAGCCTCGTGCCGTCCGGCGACCACGCCAGCGACCGCCATGTGCCCGTGCCCTGGGTCAGCCTGCGCGGATTGCCGCCATTCGCCGGAATCGTCCAGATATCGTTCAGCCGCGAGAGGTCCCATTCCGGGTCGCGGTTCGCGATGAACGCGATCTCGCCTCCGGCGGGCGACCAGGCGGGGAACTCGTGGTCGAAGTCGCCGCTGGTGAGTTGAACCGGCGACGCATCCTCGTCCAGCGCGTCGATCGTGAAGATATGCGTCCGCTTGTCGTCCAGGAAGCCCTTGCCGTCGGCCTTGTACCGGGCGGAGCGAATGACCTTTACGTCTCGCTCGGCGTCGAATCCTTCCGGATCGACCAGGCTGGTGAAAACGATGTGCCGGCTGTCCGGTGACCACGACGGCCCGGACACGCCATTGTCGATGTCCGTGACCTGCCGGGCCTCGCCACCGGCGACGGGGAGCAGCCACAACTGGAGAGCCTTGGTCTGTCGTTTCGAGGTGAATGCGATCCACCTGCCATCCGGAGACCAGCGCGGAGAGCCGTCGTTCCACTGGCCAGACGTGAGTTGCCGCGGTGCTGAACCGTTCACCGGGAATAGCCAGATCGCCGCGCGATACTCGTTTTCTTCCCGGTCGATGTGCTGGATCGCCGCCGCCACCATCGTGCTGTCTGGGCTCGCATTGGGATCGCCGGCGAGCTTCAGCGCGAAGATGTCCTCGATCTCGATTGGCCGCCCACCGCGCGTCGGCGCCGCTGGCGCGTCCGTCGCTGATTTCGCGTGGGACCAATCCGGCTCCAGGCTTTCACGAAGCGCCTTGAGCGATTTCTTCGAGGAACTGCGTTTTCCGGCTTTGACCAAAGGAGGGTCCTTTCGGGGAATGGGAACCAGGGCGTGGGTAATCGACTATCGTGCCTCGTCAACCTGGGGGCCGCGCGGCGCGGCCAGCAACATCGCCTGAACCGTTTCGCCAGCCGCATAAGGATGCTCGCGTGGCTTGATGATCAGGAAGGCGTTGATGCCGAGGAACGACACAAGCCTCGACGACACCTGCCGACCCGTGTTCCGGCCAGTGAGTTGTCCATCGCTGGATACCGAAACGATGCCCCGCTGGTACTCGATGCGGTCCGACGCCTCGATTTCGTGCTCGATCGTCACCGGAACGAGTGGCCGGTCTATCTCCAGGGCGCCGAGCATCTGGCGGATCGCCGGCCGAATGAAGACCTCGAACGTCACCAGTGACGAAACAGGGTTGCCTGGCAGCCCGAAGAACAGCGCGTTCCCGCTCGTGGCGAAGTTGAGCGGCTTGCCTGGCTTGAGGTAAAGCCGCCGGAAATGCACGTCGATCCCTGGATCCTCGAACAGGATCGCCTTGACCAGGTCGAGATCGCCCATCGAGACGCCCCCCGATGTGATGACGATGTCGTCATTGGCCAGTCGCTCGTGGAGGAATGTTTCCAGCTCATCGCGCTTGTCGGGTGCCTTGCCGGCATAGGTAATCACGCACCCCTCCGCCTCCAGCGCGGCCGACAGGCTGAAACGGTTCGAGTCCCGGATCTGGCCGGGTCCCAGCGGCTCTCCCGGCTCCACGAGTTCGTCGCCGGTGGAGAGCACGCTCACGCGCGGCCGTCTCGTCACGCTCACCGGCGTGATGCCGAGGTTCGCGATCAGGCCCAGTTCCGGCGGACCAAGCTCGGTTCCCGCGGGAAGGATCAGGTCGCCCTTGCGCACATCCGAGCCGATCGGCCGGATGTTCTCGCCAACCTTCACATCCTCCTGGTGGATAACGACGTGATCTTCCTTCAGGTCGGTCGCTTCGATCGGCACGACCGCGTCGGCGCCCATGGGCACCGGCGCGCCTGTCATTATCTTGACCGTATACCCGTCGGTGACCTCGGCGTCGATCACGTTGCCAGCGTGCTGCTCGCCGATGACCTCGCGCCACGGCGAACTGTCCGCCGAGAACACGGCGTAGCCGTCCATGGTGGATGCGGCGAACGGCGGGTGGTCCTCCGTGGCCACCACGTCTTCGGCCAGGACCCGGAACCCGGCCTCTGGCAGCGGAACCGCTTCCGCCGGTAGCTTCCGGACGTACTGGTCGATGATCGCGCGCGCCTCGGCGGGCGGTCGCATGCGGTCGAGTTCCTGGAGATCGTGGATGGATGTCACGGAAGCCTCAATGGTTCATGAACGACAGAAAGCCGAACCGCACGCATGCGGCCAATGTCATGATCCTAGCACCAGCGCGAAGTGCTCACACGACGATGCGATTTTCGGTTGGGGGCAAGGTTGCCTAGTAACGCTCGCGGAAGAGTTCGGATGAGCGGTACGGCGCGGGCGGGTCGTCTGATCGCTGCCGGGTATACATGTCCACGATCATCGTCCGCGTCCACTCCTCGCTGCTCGTCGGAGCAGTGGATGTCCATGGCAACTGCCACGGGGAGCGCATCGGCACGATGCTGATCGTCCCGGAAAATCCCTGGTCGGCCAGGATCGCCACCACCCGTCGGGAAATTGGGTCGTTCGTGTTCAACTCGCCCGTGCTCGACACCCACGATGGGATTCGCACCAGCGTCAGGCGTGGCAGCAGCCGCATGATCGCGGCCTCTGCTTCCAGATAGTGGGGCACATCGCCGGTGAGGTCGAGCGCAATGTCCAGGTCCCACTCCTCCGAAGAGTGCCGGATCATCTGCAATTGGCTCAACTGGTCGTGGCCGCGGTAAATGCTCGAACCCCGGATGCCGATCGCGTGCCGGATGAAGTCGCGTTGCGTCTCCCGCAGTCTCCGCCGCGATTCCGCTCCGAGCCAGTCTCCGCGAGTCACCTCGTTGGAATGCGGGATCACAATCGTCCGTAGCCCGAGCGATTGCGCGCTCCGGTCGAGCAGCGACCACAGGGCATCGGTTCGCTGGCTGGACATCGGGCCGTGAATCGACCCCGGAATCCAGACGCTCTTCACGCGAATCAGGTTGTCGGGCCGGTCCGCGCCGAGTGCGCCCGCCTGTGGCATTCGGACCGTCGATCGCAGGTCGAGGTCGATCGCGAAGAACTGCAGCGCCTCGGCCGCTCGAAGCGAGGACCCAGGCGACCCCAGGATTGAGGTCGCCGTGCCTGCCAGAATCGTTGGCCGTCTGGAGCCTGATGAATATCGAGCGGACATAACCAAAGCGCCTGCCTGTGATGCCATGAACACGGAACCGCACCCGGAAATACGGATGTTCAGTGTATCACCGTGTCCGCCGCCCCCGGTCCAGACCCGCGGCCTTCATCAGCGCCGCCTCGACCGCAAGCTCCGTCGCCATGCACAGCCGGAAGCCGTGTTCCTGCTCGACTGCCCCGGCGGATGTCGTCGACGCGAAGGCCACATCGCCGTCCAGCATCGTGTGGGCTGGAATCACCCGGCGGGCGAGGGCATCGTGCGCCGCCACGCACATCCGGGTTAGCGTTCCGTGGTCGCAGGTGGTCGATGTCACCACCGCCATCAGCGTAGTTGCCTGACCCGGCCCTGGCGTCTCCCGCTCAAGGCTCAGCAGCTCCTCCCGCGGATCACCATCGAGGGTCCCCAGGGCGTTCAGCACCACGATCGCCGTCACCAGGCCGCTTCCAACCCGCGTTTGGGCGATGCCGATCCCGCCTTCGCGGCCACCTCCGGGAGAGAGTTTGTCCCACGTCGCCCCGGTTCCCGCCCCAACTAGCCCCTGCTCCGCGCGACTCATGGGAACCGCCTCGATCAGGGCTTGTCGCCCATGCGCTGGTTCCGGCGCGACCGGCTGGCCAGACGCCAGGTCGTAAATCACCGCCGCGGGAACGATCGGCACCGGCCCGGCCGGGGTAGGGAACCCGCGCCCCCGCCCGGCCAGTTCCCGCATCACGCCGTCGGCCGCCCGCAGCCCGAACGCGCTGCCTCCGGTGAGCAGGATGGCGTCCGCCGCCTGCACCGAACGGCCCGGCGCCAGCAAGTCCAGTTCCCGCGTGCCTGGCGCCGCGCCGCGCACATCCACGGCCGTCAACGCAGGTTGGTCGAACAGGATCACCGTGCAGCCAGTCTTCTCCGCCTCAAGCGTGGAGTGCCCCACCGACACCCCCGCCATGTCGCTCAGCGCCGAGCTGGTCACCATGGCACTCGTACCCCCGGCCTCGCATGGACGATTTTCCCGCGGAACACTTTCGCCGCCTCGCCCAGCGAAACGGAGGGATCGTTTTCCTCGAACATGTGCGTCAGCACCAGCGTTTCGGCGCTGGCTTCCATGGCTAGCGTGGCCGCTTCCGTGGCCGTCAGGTGCCCTCGTTTCTCGAACGGCATCGCGTCCCTGCTCGCCTCCGGCGTCGTGGCCTCGACGATCACGATCCTCGCTCCTTTGAGGAACGCGCCAAGGTCGGCCGCCGGTCCGGTATCCGCTGAATAGGCCAGGTCCCCATCCTCTGTGTGAACCCGAATCGACCAGCACGGGATGAAATGCACCGTGGGCTGGAAGCTCAGCGTCATGCCGCCGACCTGGATCGTGCCGTCCGGGTCGTACTCCTCGACATCGAAGACGCCGCCGAAGAAGTCGTCCGGCTCACCGTCGGCCGCGAAAATCACCGCCAGCTTCCGGAAGAACGCCTTGCCGCCTGGCGGGAGCCAGAGCGGGGTCTTTCGTTCCGGCTTGACCGGGTTGTATGCCAGCGAAAACCGCATCGCGATCACGTCCAGCATGTGGTCCACGTGCAGGTGGGAGAGCACCACCGCGTCGAGCGTTCGGAAATCCGTGTGCTTCCGAAGTTCCTGCAACGTCCCTGGCCCCGCGTCCAGCACCACGCTGGTCGTACCGCTGCTCACCAGGTAGCTGGCGCATCCCTGGCCCGTTCCCACCGACGCGGCGCTGCCGCCGATCACAGTGACAGTTCCGCTCATTCCCCTGATTCCTCCTGGTCAGCCCGATCGCCGTTCTGTTGGTAGTAATCGCACAGATCCTTCAGGACGCAAGCCCAGCATCGGGGGCGCCGGGCCTGGCAGACGACCCGGCCATGCTCGATGGTTTCGACATGCACGGCGTAGATCGTCGGCGCGTGAGAATCGATCAGGTCCGTGAGGATGGTCTGCTTCGTAACGGTGCTGGTGCGGTCCGGAACGATGCCGAGCCGTGTCATCACCCTCGCGATGTGCGTGTCGACCGGCATGATCGGCTGGCCGAGGGCAAACAACAGCACGCAGGCGGCCGTCTTGGGGCCGACTCCTTGCAGGCTGGTCAGCCAGTCCATCGCCTCGTCGACTGGCATCGTGGCGAGATCTTCCCCCGATGCTTCCAGTGCATGGATGTCCCGGAGCGCTTGCTGGATGCGTGGCGCCTTCTGATTCGCCAGGCCACCCGCCTGGATAGCCACGGCCACGTCGACCGTGGGCGCCTCGATCACCGCATCCCAGGTGGGATACGCATCCTGGAGCGAGGCCATCGCCATGCTGGAATTGTGGTCGGTCGTGCTCTGGGAGAGGATCGTCGCCACCAGTTGTCGCACAGGTTCGCCATTCGCCGAGAACGGGCGCGGTCCGTACGTTATCTCCAGCCGGCGCGCGATCTCATCGAACCGCTCGGCCAATTGGTCGTCATCCGCGGGGGACCCGACTTTGGGCATGGCCGGACCTACTCTTTTCCCTCGCCCGCGGCGGGATCGAGCGTGGTATACGTGAACGGTTCCGTCCGCACCACGTCCAGGTGGGCGATGTCGTTCAGCGAGTGCGCGATCGTTCCGCTGGCGTTGACCTCCAGGTGGGTGACGCTGCAATTCGCCACCGGGTACGCCTCGTAATCGTTCGGCGAACCGCCATCCAGTTGCGCGATGAACGAGCCAATCACGCCGCCATGGCAGACGATCGCGACGTGCCGTTCCCGCCAGGTGTAGGCGATCTCGGTGATTGTCGAGAACACCCGCGAGTGGAATTCGGCGCGAACGTCGCCTCCAGGCCAGCCGAATTGGTTGTCGAGCGGATCATCCCGCAGCCGAAGCAGTTCCGGAAACCGCTCCGCCGCCTCCGCCAGCGTCAGCCCCTCGGCATGCCCGAAGTGCATCTCGCGAATCCGCTCTTCGAACACCAGGTCCAGCCGCTGGTGAGTCGCCACCTCCGATGCTGTCACCTTCGCTCGCTGAAGCGGGCTGGAAATGATCGCGTCGAGCCGCACATCCTTCATCCGAAGCCCGACCTGCCTCGCCTGCAGCACGCCCAATTCGTCGAGCGGGATGTCGAGGTGCCCCGCCAGTTGGTGCCGCACATTCGCTTCGGTCTGTCCATGCCGGATCAGGTAGAGGTGGGTGAAGGTGTCCTGTTCGTGGCGAAACGTCTCGAATTGACGAATCGCGGGCGAGGTTGTTGGGCTCTGCATGGTTCCATCGTGTCCGTTCACATTGCACAGAGGGTGGAGCGCCGCCTATACTAGGGCGATTTTGAATATCTCCGGAAAGGGTCCGTCTCCCTCGTGTCTCCAGTCAGCCTGATCCTACCAGATATGATTGCCCCGCCCTCGGGTCCTTTCAGGACTTCGGGGGCGATTTTTTGTGAGATCGCAGCTGCACCACGAAAGGGACGATGCGCGTGATTGATGGAACGGTCCTCATCCGGGGGGGACATGTCGTCGACCCGGCCAACGGGATCGATGGCCTTCACGACGTCCTCGTCCGGGATGGGATCGTTGAGGCGGTCGGAACCATCGATCCGATCGATGGCGTACCTGAATACGACGCTGGTGGGTGCCTGGTCACTCCGGGCTGGATCGATATCCATGTCCACCTGCGCGATCCAGGGTTTCCCGAGAAGGAGACGATGGAAACGGGTACCGACGCCGCCGCGGCGGGTGGTTTCACCTCCATTGCCTGCATGCCGAACACCAAACCCGCGCTCGATTCGCCCGAAATCATCGCCGGCCTGGTCCAGCGCGCGAAGGATCACGGTTCGGTGCGGGTGTACCCCATCGCCACCATCACCCGGGGCCGCGACGGCGACGAACCGGTCGATTTCGAGGCCGTGATCGAGGCCGGGGCGATCGGCTGGTCAGACGACGGCGATACCACCGCCAACAGCGCCATCATGCGCCAGGCGCTGGAGGTTTCGGCGCGGATCGACCGCCCCGTCATCGTCCACTGCGAGGACAAGGCAATCGCCACCGGCGCCATGCACGAGGGCGAGGTTTCCCGCCGGTTGGGCATCCCGGGCATCCCCGCCGCCGCCGAGGAGATCATCATCGCCCGCGACATCATGCTGGCCGAACTCACCGGTGGCTGGCTGCACGTCTGCCACGTCTCGACCGGACGCGGGGCCGAGTTGGTCGCCGAGGGCAAGCGCCGCGGCGTCAATGTCACCGCCGAGG
>CAZUPA010000013.1:0-5155 GCA_964622205.1 uncultured Sphaerobacteraceae bacterium | reverse complement strand
GGGGCCGAGTTGGTCGCCGAGGGCAAGCGCCGCGGCGTCAATGTCACCGCCGAGGTCATGCCCCACCACCTCGCCATGAGCGATGAGTGGGTGGGCGGCGACCGGACCCTGCACAACACCAACCTGCCCGCCGGTGAGCCCGCCAAGCCCGGCGATCCCAACACCAAGGTGAACCCGCCCTTGCGTCCAGTCGCCGATACCGAGGCGCTGCTGAAGCGCGTGCAGGACGGCACCTTCGATTGCCTGGGTACGGATCACGCCCCGCACGCCGCCCCGGAGAAGGAAGGCTCGTCCTTCGAGGCGGCCGCCTTCGGCCTCAGCGGACTGGAGTTTGCCTTCCCCCTTACCTGGGCGCTGGTCGAGGCCGGGCATCTCTCGCTGAACGATCTGGTTCGCCTGTGGACGGTCGAACCCGCCAGGATCCTCCGGGAATCCAGCGGAACGCTCTCCGCCGGAGCCCCCGCCGACATCGCCGTCTTCGATCCGAACGTCGAGTGGACGGTGACCCCCGGCGAACTCCGCACCCGTAGCGCGAACACCCCTCTGCTTGGTATGACGCTCACCGGACGCGCGGTGCTGACGCTCGTCGATGGAAAGGAACGACATCGTGCCTGACGAACGCACACCAAAGCCTCGATTCAAGCCTGCCTCGGACGCCGCCCTGGCCCTCGCCGACGGTCGCGTCTTTCGCGGACGCGGATTCGGCGCCGAATCCACCGCCAGCGGGGAGGTGGTCTTCACCACCACCATGACCGGCTATCAGGAAGTCGCCACCGATCCGTCCTTCCGGGGCCAGATCGTATGCATGACCTATCCCCTGATCGGTAACTACGGCGTCAATGCTGACGACGACGAGAGCCGCCAGCCATGGATCGCCGGGCTCGTCGTCCGCGAATGGGCCGAGGCACCCTCCAACTGGCGCTCCGCCGGCACCATCGACGCCTACCTGAAGCAAGCCGGCATTCCGGGTATCTCCGGCGTCGACACCCGCGCCCTCACGCGTCACATCCGATCGGTTGGCGATACCCGCGCCGTTCTGGTCCGCAATGTCGCCGGCATGTCCGGCGAAGAACTTGTCGCCCTTGCGAAGGACGCTCCGCTCCCAGGCGAGCAGGATGTGGTCGGGCAGGTTATGGAACCCGCGGAGGTCGTCTACGGCGAGCACAACGTAGGGACTCACGTCGTCCTGCTCGATTGTGGCGTCAAGCGCAACATCATTCGCTCACTCGTCAGGCGCGGCGCCAGGGTCACCGTGGTTCCCTACGGCACACCCTACAGCCGCATCGCCGAACTCGAGCCTGACGGCGTCATCGTCTCGCCGGGACCTGGCGACCCGGCCAATCTCGACGACGGCCTGGACGTGGTCCGATCCCTGCTCGACGACGAACGCCCGTATCTCGGCATCTGCCTTGGCCACCAGTTGCTGGCCCGGGCCATCGGCGCCGATACCAGCAAGCTGAAGTTCGGCCACCGTGGCGGTAACCAGCCGGTGAAGGACGAACGCAGCGGCAAGGTCACCATCACCGCGCAGAACCACAGCTACCAGGTAATGGGCGACACTATTCCGGAAGCGACCGGGTGGCATGTAGCCCTTCGCAACCTCAACGATGGCTCGGTCGAGGGCCTCTCGCACGACACGCTACCAGTTCTCTCGGTCCAGTTCCATCCAGAAGCATCGCCCGGACCCAGCGACTCCGGGAACATGTTCGACGAATTCCTCGAAATCATCGCGGCGCGGGCCTGACGACGCGATAGACACCACAACGGGCGCGGATGATGGCTGTCATGCCTCCTCCGGGCACGCCCGCGGGCCAACGGATAGCAAGGTACACCACAGGAAATGGGGCGGCGGTGACAACTAGGGCGGCAAACAAACCGGTAGCGCAACCTGAAAGCGTGCTGGTGATTGGCTCCGGGCCAATCGTGATCGGTCAGGCGGCGGAATTCGACTACGCCGGTTCGCAGGCGTGTCGCGCGCTTCGCGAAGACGGCGTGCGTACGATCCTGGTGAATTCGAACCCCGCCACGATCATGACGGACGAGGATGTCGCCGACGCGGTGTACATCGAGCCGCTCACACCGGATGTGATCCGGCGTGTCATCCAGCGCGAACGGCCGGAAGGCCTGCTGCCGACGCTCGGTGGACAGACCGGCCTCAACCTCGCCGTCAAGGTCGCCGAACTCGGCATCCTCGACCAGTACAACGTCCGCTTGCTCGGCACGCCCCTTGAGGCCATCCAGATGGCCGAGGATCGCGCGCTGTTCAAGGACCTGCTCGAACGGATCGGTGAACCGGCCATTCCCAGCATCATCATCAACTCGCTGGAAGAGGCGCGCGAGTTCGTCAAAACCACCCCGCTGCCGCTGGTCATTCGCCCGGCCTACACTCTCGGCGGCACCGGCGGCGGTGTCGCCCACACCCCCGAAGACCTCGATCGGATCGTCACCTCCGGCCTCAACGCCAGCCCCATCAACCAAGTCCTGCTGGAACGATCGCTCCTTGGCTGGAAGGAGATCGAGTACGAGGTCATGCGCGACGGCGCGGACACCTGCATCACCATCTGTAACATGGAAAACCTGGACCCGATGGGAGTCCACACTGGCGACAGCATCGTCGTCGCGCCATCCCAAACCCTCTCCGACCGCGAATACCAGATGCTCCGCAGCTCCGCGATCAACATTATCCGGTCGCTCGGCATCGAAGGCGGCTGCAACGTCCAGTACGCGCTCGATCCCAACTCCATGGAATACGGCGTCATCGAAGTCAACCCGCGCGTCAGCCGATCGTCCGCCCTCGCTTCCAAGGCCACCGGCTATCCCATCGCCCGGCTTTCGGCCAAGATCGCCATCGGCAAGCGGCTCGACGAGCTGACGAACGTCGTTACCGGCAAAACCACCGCCGCCTTCGAACCCGCGCTCGACTACGTGGTCGCGAAGATTCCCCGCTGGCCGTTCGACAAGTTCCCCAAGGCCGATCGCACCATCTCCACCCAGATGAAGGCGACCGGCGAGGTCATGGCCATCGACCGCTCCTTCGAAGGAGCCATCCAGAAGGCCGTCCGCTCCCTCGAAACGACCGCGAAGGACCTCGCCTGGGAAGCTCCGGAGTGGAACGGCGACCTCGACACCATCCTCGAGTTCGTCAGGCGCCCAACCGACCTGCGGATGTGGGCGCTGATGGCCGCCCTGCGGCGCGACGTCTCCGTCGAGAAGCTCCACGAACTCAGCGATATCGACGAATGGTTCCTGTGGAAACTCGAAGGCCTGGTCGCCATCGAACGCCGGCTTGCCAACGAAGACCTCACCGACGACCTGCTCTGGCGGGCCAAGCAGACCGGGTTCTCCGATCGGCAAATCGGACACTATGCCGGCCGCGCCGCCGCCGATGTGCGGGATCTCCGCCGGTCGCTCAACATGGCGCCGGTCTACAAGATGGTGGACACCTGCGCCGGTGAGTTCGCCGCCCAGACTCCGTACTTCTATTCCACCTACGAAGAGGAAGACGAAGCCGAACCGCTCGAAGGCGAGCGGGCGGTCGTCATCGGTTCCGGCCCCATCCGCATCGGCCAGGGAATCGAGTTCGACTACTGCTCGGTGCAGGCGTCGCGATCGCTCCGCGAATCCGGCGTCTCATCCATCATGATCAATTCGAATCCGGAAACGGTCTCGACCGACTTCGACGCCAGCGACCGCCTTTACTTCGAACCGCTCGACGCCGAGAGCGTCGAGGAGATCATGCTCCACGAGGCCGGTGGCGATCCCGAAGCAATGCCACCGATGATCGTGCAGTTCGGCGGCCAGACCGCCATCAACCTCGCCAAGCCTCTCAGCGAGTCCGGCGCGCCCATCCTCGGCAGCTCGCTCGACTCGATCGACCTCGCCGAAGACCGCAATCGCTTCGAAGCATTCCTGCGGGCGCTCGATATCCCTCAACCCACCGGCGCGGCCGTGACCTCGTTGCAGGACGCAGAGGCCGTCGCCGAGCGAATCGGCTACCCGGTCCTCGTCCGGCCCTCGTACGTGCTCGGTGGCCGCGCCATGGAAGTGGTCTACAGTTCCGGCCAGTTGGCCCGCTACATCCGCAACCAGGTCTCGCTCACACCCGAGCATCCGGTCCTGGTCGACAAGTACCTGATCGGCAAGGAAGTGGAAGTCGACGCCATCTGCGACGGCGAGACGGTCCTGATCCCGGGCATCATGGAACATATCGAGCGCGCCGGGGTGCATTCCGGCGACTCGTTCGCGGTCTATCCCGGCCTCAACCTCTTCCCGGCCGAAGTCGAAACCATCGTCGACTACACCACTCGCATTGCCCTCAATATCCAGGCGCGCGGCCTCATCAACATCCAGTATGTGATCCACGCCGGTCGGATCTTCGTGCTGGAAGTCAACCCCCGCTCATCCCGGACCGTTCCCTTTCTCAGTAAGGCCACCGGCGTGCCGATGGTCAAGCTGGCCACGGGCATCATGCTGGGCAAGACCCTCGCCGATCAGGGCTACGAGGGCGGCCTCTGGCCGCGCCAGCCGCTGTTCGCGGTCAAGGCTCCTGTCTTCTCGATGGCCAAGCTGCGGGGCGTGGAGGTCAACCTCGGGCCGGAGATGAAATCCACCGGCGAAGTCATGGGCATCGACCGCACGTTCTCCTCTGCCTTCTACAAGGCGCTCATCGCGGCCGGGCTTTCCCTGCCGGAGAGTGGCAACGTCCTGCTGTCGCTCGCCGACGAGGACAAGTCGGACGCCCTCGACATGATTCGATCCCTGTCGCGCATGGGGTTCCACCTCTACGCGACCGAGGGAACCGCCTCGATGATCGAGCGGGCCGGCATGCCGGTGCAGATGGTGACCAAGCGAATCGGCAAGGGATCGCCTGATATGCTGGACGTCATCCTCGATGGCACGGTCGACGGCGTCATCAACACCCCCGGCCCGGCCGACAAGGAGATGCTCGACGGTCTCGAAATCCGCCGCGCCGCCGTGGAACGCGGCATTCCTTGCATGACATCTGTCGACACCGCCCGCTCCGTCATCGATGCCATGGAAAAGGCAAACTCGATGTACGCCATCGAACCGATCCAGTCCTATCGCCAGAAGAGCTTTGGATATTGATACCGAATCCCCGAAGTCAATCGTGCCACGATCCGTAGCGATCGAGTTT
>CAZUPA010000012.1:31957-35847 GCA_964622205.1 uncultured Sphaerobacteraceae bacterium | reverse complement strand
CAGTCCTCCCACTCCGGGAAGCCGCGTACGTACAATATGGAATGACTCGCCATTCAGGGGATTTGCGGATAATCCTTATAGCCTGTCCATGTATCGCAACACGCCGCAACCGGCCACCCTACCCAAAAGGAAATCCATGCTTCCACCCGCTGAATCCACTCCAATCGTGAACATTGAGGGCGAACTCGTCTCGCTGGGACCGCTCGGCAAGGCGATGCTTCCCCTGTTCCAGCGCTGGATAAACGACTTCAACGTCCAGCACCGGGTCGGCATCGAACTCGGTCCGATGACGCTGGAGGACGAGGAGCGATGGTATGAATCCGCGACCGCTGGTTCGCACAGTCACGCCTTCGCGATTCACGACCGTGCGACGAAGAGCCTCATAGGCTCCACGAACCTGCACGCGGTCGACTACCGGCAAGGATCCGCCGCCTTCGGCATCATGATCGGCGAGCCCACCGCCCGCGGAAAGGGATTTGGGACGGAAACCGCCTCCCTCATGCTCGACTACGCCTTTACCATCCTCGGTTTGCACTCAGTGAATCTCACCGTCGCCGGCTTCAACTACGCTGGCCAGGCCGCCTACCGCAATGCCGGTTTCAAGGAATGTGGCCGCCTGCGAGAACATATCCGGTTCGCCGGCCGATGGTGGGACCAGGTCCAGATGGATTGCCTCGCTCACGAGTTCGAGAGCCCCGTCCTCGCCCGGATCATCGATCCGGGCTGACGAAGTCGACATCACTGGTATCCTGAACGCGTGCATGTATCAGTCCGGGAAGGGAACACTGTGGCGCCAACGCGAAATACCAACGGGATGGGGAATACCGGGTCGGATTCCTCGGGCGATGTCGCCCTGCTGATCGATTACGAAAATCTCCAGATCAGCCTCAAGCATTCCTTCAACGTCACCACGCCCCAGATGTCCCTCATCGTGCAGGAGGCCCAGGAACACGGGCGCCTTGTGCTCGCCCGGGCCTATGCGCCATGGACCTCACCCGACCTCGCCATCGACGCCGAGAACCTCTACCGCCAGGGTATCGAGCCCGTCTACATCCCGTCCCAGAAAAACAGCGCCGATGTGCGCCTCGCCGTCGATGCGGTTGAAACCGCCGTCGGGGCCTCCAACATCCAGACCTTCGTCATCGTCACTGGCGACGGTGACCTCATCCATGCCACCAATTTCCTCCGCCAACATGGCCGTAAGGTCGTCGTCATCGGTGTCGACTCCGCCATGAGCCGCATGCTCTCATCCGCGGCGGACACCGTCCTTTTGTACGAGCGGGACCTCGACCCTTCCATCCGTGGCCGCCAGGTTCAGCGCGCCAACCGCCGCCAGCCCGCCACCCCCGCCCCGTCCTCCGAGTCGCACGACAAGCCCACCCGTACGCTCGTTCCGCTCAATGACAACCCGCCCGCCGAGGAAGCGTTCGACATGGTTCGCGATGCCATGACCCGCCGCGGCGATGGCGAAGCCGTCCTCTTCCAGGAACTCGGTCACTGGCTCGGCCAGGATCATGGACTCAAGCCCAGAGCCTGGTATGGCGTCCCCTTTAGTGTCTTCATGGATGCCGCCGAGGAAGCAGGCTATGTGGTCCTCACCAGATCCGGCGGAAACAGCTACGCATCGCTGCCGCTCGACAGTCCCTCGTCAGGCAATGACGATGACATCGACAGTGACGACGACTCCGGCGATGACGATCCGGGCCTCGATGTCCGCCTCGAATCGCTCCGCGCCGAAGAGCAGCGCGACCTCTTCGAGGAACTTCGCCAGCTCCAGTCCGCCCAGCGCAGCGGCTACCTCACCTTCTCCGGCATCATCCGCCACCTGCTTTCCCGCAGCGTCCTCCCCCGCCTCAGCGAGCGTCAGATTCGTCGACTGCTGAACGACCTCGCCGACCGCAACCCGCCCATCCTGATCCGCTCCCAGCGCAAGGGCCGCAATGCCCAGGGGCCGTACACGTTCTCCGCCTTCACCCTCACCACGGACGAATCCTTGCTCCAGGGCGAAGTTTCCGTCTCCCCGGAGTAGCCAGGCGTGAGGATCGCGACAACCATTGGCGCCACGCGCCTCCAGCCCGAGCACATCCTCCACCGGTAGTGTCAGGCCTTGAGCCGGACACCGGCGGCTTCGTGCGCTTTTGCCTTGCCAACACACGATCTACCCAATCGCGATCCGGACACTCACCGCGTGATCGCTCGGCAGCACGTCCGGCAAACGCACCTCGAGGCAGCCGTCCAGCCACTCGTACTCCAGTCGCGCGTCGTCACGCCACTTCCCGCGCACCAGCGACACCGAGGCGATGTCATCCGGCGCGTGCTTCGAATCGCGCCCCAGCGTCGTGATACGCATGCGCCGATCGCCTGGCACGGCAAGCGCGGTCGCGTACACGAAGGTCGTCGTCGTGCCATCCGTCAACGACGGCCGCGTGGTGAACCGGATGTCCTCGGACGTGAACCGCTGGCGTTTGGTATCCGAAAACGAACCCTCGATCACCGCGGTCGGCCCCTCGCCGTAGACCTTCCACGGACGTGTCCCATACACGGCCTCGCCATTCACAAGGAGCCACGCGCCGATCGTTTCCAGAACCTCTGCATCCTGCTCCGGAATCGTCCCGTCCGCTCGTGGCCCGATGTTGAGCAACATAGCGCCGTTCTTGCTCACAATGTCCACCAGGTCGCCGATCAGGTCCGCCGGATCCTTGTACTCGTTGTTCTCGGTGTAGCACCACGAGTTCTTCGCCACCGACGTGTCCGTTTGCCAGAACTCCTCCCGGATTCCGGCGAGTTGGCCGCGCTCCACATCGAACACCGCCGCGCCGTCCGGAAACGCGTGGTGCTTGTAGTTGATCGCCACGCCACGCCGCCAGTCCTTCGCCCGGTTGTAGTAGTAGCTGGCGAACTCCCGCAGGTACGGCTCGAACACCGGCTGCTCGATCCACCAGTCGAACCAGAACAGTTGCGGCCGGTACCGGTCCACAATCTCGCAGCACCGCAGCAGCCAGTCTTCGAGGTACTGGTCGTTGGGTGGAAGCTGGTCGGACTGGGCCGGACCGTAGAAGTCCGCCAACGCCGGGTCCCGCACGTCGGAAGAAAACGTCCTTCCCCCATTCATGAACCACCAGTGCTCGGCCCGGTGGCTCGACACCCCGAACACCATCCCCTGCCTGCGCACCGCGTCCGCCAGATCGCCAACCAGATCCCGCTTCGGCCCCATCGCCGCCGCGTTCCACCTCGTCAGATCCGAGTCGTACATCGCGAAGCCGTCGTGATGCTCGGCGGTCGGAACCACGAACTGGGCCCCGGCTCGCCGGAACAGGCTGGCCCAGGCGTCCGGGTCGTACCCGGAAGCGGTGAACTGATCGATGAAGTTCGCGTATCCAAACGTCGTGTGGTCGCCATACGTCGCCCGGTGATGCTCGAACTCCGGCGAACCTTCCAGATACATGTGTCGCGGGTACCACTCGTTCCGAAACGCGGGAACGGCGTACACCCCCCAGTGGATGAAAATCCCGAACTTGCCATCGAGATACCAGTCCGGCGTCTCATGGCTCTTCAGGCTCTCCCACGATTCCGAAAAAGGTCCCTGGCTGTTGCGCAGCGCTATCGCATCCCGGGTTGGGGCGTTCAAGGAAATCTCTCCATCGCTACCGCTCGTCCACCTGCCCGGAAACCGCTTCCGGCGTCATCAGCGGCAGTATCCCCGTAGGATCGGTTCGCAACAATGCCCAATCGCCAGGCTGCCCGCCCAGGAACCCCAGCAAATCCTCGATCGCGCCACGGATCGACGCCAGCATGGCGCCGCTCGGCCGCACCCATGGCTCCAGGTGCAGCGATCGAACCGTCAGAAAGCGCGACTTACGGTCGTACGCGGGATCGAGCCGTCCCACAAT
>CAZUPA010000012.1:12641-31857 GCA_964622205.1 uncultured Sphaerobacteraceae bacterium | reverse complement strand
CGCCGCTCGGGCTTCAGCCCATACCACTCCCACGCCTCGGCTCTCCGGCCATCGTCGGGCCGCTCGAAGTGCTTCGATGCCAGCGGTCCATCGGTCGCGATCCGCTGAAGCACGGCATCCATCAGCTTCCGGTTCTCAGGCTCGGATGCCCAGCCATCCCGCGACCGCCTCCCGTGCATGAAGCTACGGAACAGCGACAAATCCTCAACCGGAATGATCGCCGCCGCGTGCGCCATGTACTCAGTCAGCGCCAGCCGCGGCTCGTACAACCCGGCAATCTGCGCGGGATCGTAGGCGCCCAGCCTGCTCCACAACACCGTCTCGTGGGTTCGCGAAATCACGCTGATGGTGTCGAGTTGCACCATCCCCAGCGCCCGGATCGTCGCCAGCAAGTCATCGGCGGTCGGCTTGCGCCTGAATGGACGCCTCGCCAGCCCCGAAGCGGTCACCGCCAGCCATCTCGCCTCGTCCCGGCTCAACAGGAATTCCGCGTCGTCCACCATTGCTCCTCACCAAATCGACAGGATCGTACGGTGAGTATCGCCCGGCATGAGGACAGGAGTCGTCCGCAATGTATCCAAGACTACCAGGGACGATTGAGCAGCTTTCGCAGGCGCAGGTTCCACGGCAATACCATCGCCTCGAACACCACTCTCCGCGACAGCTTGCTCTTGCCCGCCACCCGGTCCACGAAGGTGATTGGCGCCTGCGTGTACGTGGCGCCCTGCTGGATCGCCCGGTAGGTTGTTTCGATCTGGAAGCAGTACCCGTCGGAATGGATCGACGAAAGCTCGATCATCCGCAACACGTCTGGCCGCCATACCTTGAACCCGCCCGTGAGGTCCTTGATCGGCACGCCGAGAATCAGGCCTGCATAGATCCCGCCAAACCGGCTGATCAGTTTCCGGTGCCACGGCCATCCAATAGTCTTGCCGCCCTCAACGTACCGGCTCGCCAGCACGAGGTCGTACCGGTCCGCCAGGCTCACGAGTCGCGCAAGGTCGTCCGGCAGGTGCGAGAAATCGGCGTCCATCTGCGCGATCAAGCCGGGCTCCATTTCCAGCGCCCTTCCAAGTCCGGCCACATATGCCCGGCCGATCCCTTCCTTCTCTTCCCGGGAAAGCAGGGCGACCCTGCCCGGGAATTCGCTTGACAAGGCCGACACGATCGCCGCCGTGCCGTCTGGAGAGTTGTCATCCACGATCAGGACGCGATAGCGCGATCCGAGGCGCAGCACGCCCCGGATAATCCCGCCGATATTCTCTCGCTCGTTATAGGTGGGGATAACCACGACCACGGAAGCGTCACTGGCTCGCGTGGCGTTCGGTGTATCGGGCGACACTAGTCCACGTCGCCCCGGCCACGCGACAGAAGGAACTGGACCTGCACCAGCAACGCGTCCACATCGAACGGCTTCGACAGCAGAGCATCCGCCTGCAGCTCCTCTGTCCTGTCTCTTAGCGTCCGGCTCGCCGACATCGCGATGATCGGCAGGTCCGCCGTCTCAGGCTCGCGTCGCAATCGCGAAATCAGCGTCCCGCCATCCACGCCTGGCAACATGATGTCCATCAGGATCAGATCCGGCTTCCAGTCGCGAGACAACATCAGGCCTTGCGCGCCATCGGGGGCGATCGCCACGGTATGGCCCTCACCCTTCAACACAACCTCGATCAGTTGCGCCACATCGGGCTGATCTTCAACTACCAGAATGCGGGAACTCACCGGCCAACCGTCCTTCTCAACGCCACGCGCGGGCACCATCGCCCCACTTATAACATGGATTGCGGAGATTGTACGAACACCCCTGCCCTCCAACCTGGCATGCCTACGCCGGTAGGAACGTATCGTTGAGGTCGCCACCGATCGCCGACAACTTCTCAACGAAATTGGAGTACCCCCGGTCGATGTGATAGACGTCGAGCAACTCGGTCTCACCCTCCGCGACCAAACCGGCCAGCACGAGACCAACGGCGGCGCGGATATCGAGCGCCAGCACTCGCTCGCCATGCAGCCTGGCCGGGCCCCTCACCAGAGCGGTCGTGCTCAGGAACTCATCGTTCGGGCCGTACTTGGCTACCTCGATGTCGGCGCCCATCCGGATCAGGTCGGCCGTGTACCGCAGCCGGTCCTCATACACGCGCTCCTGCACTCTCGCGAGCCCCTCGGCCTGGGTCAGCATCGCCACGAAAGGCGCCTGCAGGTCCGTTGGAAACCCTGGGAACGCTAACGTCTGGATGTCCACGGCCTTCAAACCGCTGCCGGGCCGCACCAGCATCTTGTCTTCGCGAATCCAGACATCCACGCCCATTTCCATCAGCTTCTCGGTCAGCGGCAGCATGTGCGACTCGACAACACCATCCAGCGTTACCTCACCGCCAGTCATCGCCGCCGCGATGGCGAAGGTCCCGGCCTCCAGCCGGTCTGGCGGCAGGATATCGGACACGCTGCCCAACCGCTCAACGCCCTCGATCGTGATGATTGGCGAACCCAGCCCGGATATCCGCGCCCCCATCCTGTTCAGGAAGTGGCCCAGCCACACAACCTCCGGCTCCGCCGACGCATTCACGATCACGGTTTTGCCGACAGCCAGCGTCGCCGCCATCATCACGTTCTCGGTGCCGGTATGGCTCGGGTAATCCATGTAAATCCGGGCGCCCTTCAGCTTCTCGACCTTCGCCACGATTGCGTTGTCGATCACTGAAACGTCGGCCCCCATCCGCTCGAAACCCCGCAGGTGCATGTCGATTGGGCGTCGCCCGATGTCGTCACCGCCCGGCCGTGAAAAGGAGACCTCACCGGTTCGCGCAAGCAATGGCCCGGCCACGACCACCGATGCCCGGGTCGCATTGAACAGCTCTTCGGGCGCCTCCGTACGGATGATGTGCCGCGCGCGGACCACCACCCGTTCCCGTTCTTCGTCGATTTCCACTTCGGCCCCAAATGCCCGCAGCAACTCCGCCGATTTCAGCACGTCCGCCAGCATCGGGACGTTGTTGAGCACGACCTCATCCGGAGTCAGCAGCGTCGCCGCCAGCGCCTTCAGCGCCGCGTTCTTCGCGCCGGAGATCGGAACTTCGCCGCGCAACACGTTCCCACCGTGAACGCGGAGCACGCGCTCTCCCTGGGAGGCGGACACGGGTGTTGAGGCGACATTAACGACTGGGTTCGACATCATGGTTCTCCCGCCATTTCGAGGCAACGGCTTTCATGTAGGGACAGGCTAGGCCGGCAGGTGGTGCAATGCCGCGAATCCATCGACCTTGGTGGCTCGGGTCAGGAACTGAGGATCGCCATGAGCCCACGCATCACCGGGCCTGTGCGTGGCTGCCCGTGATCATGTTGCCGGAAGTATACGTTCACCACACGGCGAAGGGTGCCCCTGTGTCAAGGGCACCCTCCTGCTTCCGTTTGGACTTCGCTATGCGACTAAGGATTGCCCCCAGAGCCGCTGGAGCTTCGCCCCCGACGCCGCTGTCCGATCCGCTCGCGGATCGCCGCCTGTCGCAAGGCTTCCTCGGCGGCGGCGATGTCCTGCACCTCGTCACGGTTCTGCAACGCCACTTCGGCCCGTTCGCGCGCCGAAGATACCCGCTCGAGATCGATTTCGACCGCCCGCTCGGCAGAGTCAGCCAGCACGATCACCTTGTTGTCGGCAATCTCGATGAAGCCACCGAACACGGCGAAGTAGTCTTCCTCGCCGCCCCGGCGAATCTTCAGTTCGCCCTCGGCAAGCAGCGATACCAGTTTCGCGTGCCCGGGGAGGATGCCCAGTGAACCGCCGGCGCCAGGCGCCACCACCGAATCCACCTCGCCCTGTTGGTACACGATTCGCTCGCCAGTAATGATTTCGACCGTCAGTTTGGCCACGTCCGCCTCCTTTCAGCGCCGCGTTCCCCATGGTGGGTGGCGAGAGCGTCACCACTTTCGATGACGCTCCCGCGCGACGCTCGATGCCTACCGGTTGGCGGCGGCCATCTTCTCGGCGGCCTCGACCACTTCCTCGATCGCGCCCTTGTACATAAACGCGGCCTCCGGCAGGCTGTCGTGCTTGCCCTCGAGGATTTCCCTAAACGAGCGAACGGTGTCGGCCAGCGACACGAATCGACCCGGGTTGCCGGTGAACTGCTCGGCGGTGAAGTACGGCTGCGACATGAACCGTTCCATCCGGCGAGCCCGGCCCACGATCTGGCGGTCTTCGTCCGAAAGCTCTTCCACACCCAGAATCGCGATGATGTCCTGGAGATCGCGGTATCGCTGGAGCACGCGCTGCACTTCGCGGGCGGTGTCGTAATGCTCCTGGCCCACGATCAGCGGATCGAGGATACGCGAGGTGGATGCGAGAGGATCGACCGCCGGGTAGATGCCCTTCTCGGAAATCGACCGCTCCAGCGAGAGGGTCGCGTCAAGGTGAGCGAACACGGACGACGGAGCCGGGTCGGTGTAGTCGTCCGCCGGCACGTACACGGCCTGCACCGAGGTAATCGAACCGGTCTTGGTCGAGGTGATCCGCTCCTGGAGTTGACCCATCTCGCTCGCGAGCGTCGGCTGGTACCCCACGGCGCTCGGCATACGGCCGAGAAGCGCTGACACCTCCGAACCAGCCTGCACGAATCGGAAGATGTTGTCGATGAACACCAGCACGTCGCGGCCTTCGTCGCGGAAGTACTCGGCCATCGTCAGGCCAGTCAGCGAAACGCGAAGGCGCGCGCCCGGCGGCTCGTTCATCTGGCCGAAGATCAGCGCGGTCTGGTCGCGAACGCCTGACTCCTTCAGCTCGCCCCAGAGTGCCGTTCCCTCACGGGTCCGCTCACCCACGCCGCAGAATACGGAATAGCCACCGAACTCGGCCGCGATGTTGCGGATGAGCTCGGTGATGATCACCGTCTTGCCCACGCCGGCGCCACCGAACACGCCGATCTTGCCGCCCTTGGTGAACGGCGCGATCAGGTCGATGACCTTCGAGCCCGTTTCCAGGATCTCGACCTCGGTCGACTGTTCTTCGAACGTCGGAGCTGGCCGATGAATCGAGCGGTATTCGGTCGCCTCAACCTCGCCCATCTGGTCGATTGCATCGCCGGTTACGTTGAAGATGCGCCCAAGCGTACCGGGGCCCACAGGCACCGCGATTGAGGCGCCTGTGTCCTTCACCGCCTGCCCGCGGCGGAGACCGTCTGTCGTGCTCATCGCAACCGCCCGAACCCGATCGTTGCCCAGGTGCTGCTGCACCTCCAGCACGAGCCGCTTGCCGTTCGGCAGCGTCGTCTCGACCGCGTTGTAAATCTCGGGCAGTTGCTCGGCCGGGAATTCGATATCCACGACCACGCCGGTGATCTGGACGATCTCACCGGTCGCGCCCGCGGTCTTCTGTTCAAGTGTGGATGCGGGTGCAGCCATTTTGCGTTCCTCGCTTGGTACCTGATAATTCGTCACGCCGGTTGGTTCTGTCTCAACTCACCCAGGCGCAGGGACAATGGCACGAACGCGCCGGCCAACTACACGCGGAAAGCGTTGGCCCCGGCGGCGATCTCCGCCACCTCATTCGTGATCTGCGCCTGCCGGGCCTTGTTGAGGGCGAGCGACAGGTCGTCAGAGAGTTCCTTCGCGTTGTCGGTCGCGTTCCGCATCGCAACCATCTGCGCGGAGTAGAAAGACGCCACGTTCTCCATCACGGCCTGGTAGAGGTTCACCTCCACGTAGCGCGGCAGGAGCTGGTTCAGCACCTCATCGGCGTGCGGCTCGAAAATGTAGTCATCCGCCCGGTCCGGGGCTCCTTCCGGCTTCACGATCGGGAGGAGCTGCAATACTTCCGGGGTCTGGGTCAGGGTGTTCACGAACTGCGGGTACACGATGTGAACCGCATCCACCCGTCCTTCCAGGAATTCCTGGATCGCCACCTGGGCGATTGGCCGGATATCGTTCAGCGCCGGCTTGTCGCCAAGCTGGATGAACTCCGCGATCATGTCCTGGCCGGTGCGGGCGGCGAAATCGCGACCCTTCTTGCCAACGGCGATCACCTCGGGATTTCCGCCCGGTGCCTCGGACCGAATGTACTGTGTCGCGCGACGCAGCATGTTCGTGTTCAGCGAACCACTCAGGCCACGGTCTGGCGTGATCAGGATCACCGCGGTCCGATTGACTTCCCGCTGCTCCAGCAGCGGGAACTTCTTGAGCTCGTCGCTATCGAGTTGCAGCGAAGCCAGGTCCCCGATAACTTCGCGCAATCGCTCGCTGTATGGTCGTCCGCTCGTCACGCGGTCCTGCGCACGCCGCATCTTCGACGCCGCCACCATCTCCATGGCGCGCGTGATTTGGGACATGTTCTTGACACTGCGTATGCGACGGCGAATTTCGCGTGGACTGGGCACTCCGCCTTATCCTCTCGTTCCGTTTGCCTTCGTCGCCATCTGGCCACGATGCTCCCGGCACTGGTCCGGCGCGGCTGGCAGGTCGCCAGTCCGCGCCGTCGATCTCTGCCCTGTTAGCCCGCGGCCACGGCTTCGGAGCCGGAGAAGTCGTTGGTCGACAGGAAGCCCTCGGACACCTTCTTGAGTTCAGCCTCGAGCTCGTCCGAAATGGCCTTCTCGGTCTTGATCCGCTCGAGCAGCGCCGGGTGCGACGTTCGCAGGAACTCAAGGTACCCGGTCTCAAACCTCGCGACCTGCTCCACGGCCACCTTGTCGATGATGCCGGCCGAACCAGCCCACAGGATCGCTACCTGCTCCTCAACCGGGAGCGGGCTGTACTGTGGTTGCTTCAGAACCTCGGTCATCCGCTGGCCGCGCTCGATCTGGTGCCGGGTCGTCGCGTCAAGATCGGAAGTACCGAATTGCGCGAAAGCCGCCAGCGACCGGTAATTCGCCATGTCGAGTCGCAAACCACCCGCGACCTGGCGCATGGCCTTGATCTGGGCGGCTCCACCCACGCGCGAAACGGAGAGACCGGTGTTGATGGCCGGTCGAACACCGGCATAGAAGAGGTCGGTCTCCAGGTAGATCTGACCATCGGTGATCGAGATCACGTTGGTCGGGATATACGCCGAAATGTCGCCAGCCTGCGTCTCGATGATCGGCAGCGAGGTCAGCGACCCACCGCCAAGCTCGGAGTTGAGCCGCGACGAACGCTCCAGCAACCGGGAGTGAAGGTAGAACACGTCACCGGGGTAGGCTTCCCGGCCCGGCGGGCGGCGAACCAGCAGCGACACCTGTCGATATGCCTGCGCCTGCTTGGTGAGGTCGTCGTAGATGATCAGCGCGTCGCGCCCAGACTCCATGAACTCTTCGCCCATGGCCGTTCCGGCGAACGGCGCCAGATACTGGAGCGAAGCAGGGTCGGAGGCGCCCGCGACCACCACGATGGTGTGGTCCATCGCGCCATTCTCTTCGAGCACGCGCACCATCTGCGCGACCTGGGCCTGTTTCTGCCCGATGGCCACATAGATGCACAGCACGCCCGAATCGCGCTGGTTGATGATCGTGTCGATCCCGATCGTCGACTTGCCGGTCTGGCGGTCGCCGAGGATCAACTGTCGCTGGCCGCGGCCGATGGCGGTCATGGCGTCGATCGCCTTGATGCCAGTCTGCAGCGCGGTATCGACATCCTGGCGCTCAATAACGCCCGGCGCGATCCGCTCGATCTCGCGAGTCTTGTCCGTGGCGATCGGTCCTTTGCCGTCAATCGGCTGGCCGAGGGTGTTCACCACACGGCCGAGCAACGCATCGCCCACGGGCACCGAGACGATCGTGCCCGTCGTGCGGACCTCGTCGCCTTCTTCGATGTCGGTGTACTCACCCATGACGATCACCGCCACGGTGTCTTCTTCGAGGTTGAGCACCAGTCCCGGCGTACCGGACTTGGTGAACTCCACCAGCTCGCTTTGCATCGCCTGCGAAAGGCCATACACCGTCGCAACGCCGTCACCAACGCTGATCACCTGACCAACATTGGATATCGACGCCTCGTCTGAAAATCCCTGGATCTGCTGCTTGAGCAGATCACTGATCTCGGTCGCGCGTACCGCCATGATCGCTCCAATCTCCCGCGGCGCCAGTGCCGCGAGGGCCTGATTCCCGCCGGGTCACGTACCGTCCGGTTAGCGGCTCACGCAGCCATCGGCCACGTTTGCCGGAAATGTCATGCGGCCGCGAGCCGCGCCCGCAGCCGTCGCAATTGATTCACAACGCTGCCATCAATTACCTGGTCTCCGGCCCGGGCCACGAAGCCCCCAATGATCTCGGGGTCTACGGTGAGCCGAAGCTGAACCTGTTTGCCCAGCAGGCGCGAGAGATGCTCCCGAACCAGTGACTGGCCCGCCTCATCCAGCGGCTCCGCTGTCGTCACATCCACGAGCGCTATACCCTTTTCGGCGAGCGCGGCTTCATCGAACAAATCAGCAAGATCCTGAATGATCCCAGTTCGCCGTCGATCGATCAGCATGTGCGCAAGGTTCTTCGCCTCGGCCGAAGCTCCGGTCAGCACCGCGTCAACGGCCTGCTTCTTCGCCCCTGGCTGAACGCTCGGATTGCTGAGAAATGTCCGGACATCCGGATCACTCACCACGGCCCGCAGGGTGTCCAGATCCCGCTGCCAGGCATCGAAAGATCCCTGCTCCCGGGCCAGTTCCACCACCGCCTGCACGTAGCGCTTTGCCGAACCGCTTGCCATTTCCCGCACCTCGCATCACGACTGATCGTTCATCTTTTCGCCCCGTCCGATCCCGCCAACGGGCTCCGGAAATGAGCGTCACTTAGTTCTGTGAAGCCTGCGAGGCCCCAGCGAGGGTCTCCTCGATCAACTGCTTCTGCGCTTCCGGGTTCAGTTCCTTCTTCAGGATCCGGCCGGCCGCCAGCGTCGCGATATCAACCACTTCACTACGAAGCTGCTGCCGCGCCTGCTCCGTCTCCTGTCGCATCGTCTCTTGCGCCCGCGTCAGGTAGGTCTCGGCCTGGGCATTCGCCTCTTCGCGGGCCTTGGCCAGCAGTTGCTCGCCGCTCTGCCGCGCGCCCGCCACGATCTCCTGGGCTTCCCGCCGGGCCTCGAGGAGCACTTCCTCATTCCGCGACTGGGTTGCCTTCAGTTCCTGCTGCATCCGCTCGGCGGAAGCCAGGGACTCCCGGATCTTGTCCTGGCGCTCGTCGAGAATCTTCACGATCGGACCGACCGCGAACCTCCACAGCAACCAGACGAAAATGAGAAAGGCCACCATTTGGATGGCGAATTGCCATCCGTTTAGCCCAAATTGATCCACGGTTGGCCACTCCTTCGCGTATCGTCCTCGTTGGGCTATCGCGTCCCGGGCATATGCCAGTTGGCATCGTCCGGGTCTCCCCGGCGGTTAGGGCAATGGCGCGGGCGAGTCGCCCGCGCCAGCCAATTCCACCAGGAGGACTAGAGGACGATGGCGATGATGATGGCGATAACGAACGCGTAGATGGCGACCGCTTCCGCGAGCGCGGCGCCCACGATCATCGTCGAACGAACTTCACCCGCGGCTTCCGGGTTCCGGCCGATGGCATCCATCGCGCCCTTCACGGCCATGCCGATGCCGATGGCGGGGCCAAGTCCACCCACGCCAATCGCGATCGCGGCGCCAATCGCCTTGGCTGCATCGACGCCCTCGGGTCCTACCATTGCTCCAAACACGTGCTGTTCCTCCTGGCGGTTTCGGCCGCTCATGCCCCTGCATGTGACCGCACCGTCGTTGTAGTTGCAAGAGTGGCGACACGCCACTCTACCTTGCCGAAGTAAAACCGAGTTCCTCAGGGCGCCGGCGTCACCGGCGCCATGCCTTATGGCACGACTCGCAATTTAGTCTCCCGTCGGGCTCGCCGCCGGGGCTGGAGCATGGGCATCATGCGCGTGCTCCTCATCGTGATGGTCGTCATGTGCCGCCGCCAGCATGATGTAGATCATGGTAAGCAGCGCGAACACGAGCGCCTGGATCGTCCCGAACATCACTTCGAGACCAATGAACACCACCGGGAACACCACCGGGATGATCGCGATCTTGATTGCCGCGGCAATCGAGTACATCACCCCAAGAAGAATCTCACCGGCGAATACGTTGCCGAACAGACGGGCGGCGAGCGAAAGGATTCGAGAAAGTTCACCAATCACTTCGATCGGGAACAGGAATGGCGGGTTGGACATGTGCTTGATCCGTCCACGCACGCCATGCGCGGAAATACCCGCGATCTGGATTGCCGTGAAGGCAATCACCGAAAGGGCGAAGGTCATGTTCAGGTCGGCGGTCGGCGGCCGCATGAATGGCACGAGCACTTTCTCGTGCTCCTCGTCCGCCGCCACCGCGGCGGCGGCTACCGACTCGGAAGTGCTCGCCAGTTCGTTGGTATAGGCGTGCTCTTCTTCCTCGGTCTCATGCTCCTTGTAGATGCCAATTGAACCGACGCCCGGGAGCAGGCCAGAGAAGTTCGCGAACAGAATGAAGATGAAGAGGCCGGAAATGAGCGGAAAAACTCGTCGCCCAAGCTTCTTGCCGCCCGATCCCTCGACCAGGTCCAGCAGGAACGACACCAGCATCTCGACCAGGCCTTGCGCCTTGCCGGTCGGGACCGTCTGCGCCTTGCGCGCGACCATCGTCCCCACCACCAGGATGAGGGCCATCACGATGAACATCATGAGCATCGAGTTGGTGACCGATACCGGACCAATCGTGAAGAGCTCTTCAGCGGCCAGGGAAATATGAATATCCATAGACTAGGCGTTACTCCTCGATGCCGCGTGTCATCTGGCTTGGCGGCATGATCCGGCCGCACATCCGTTTTCCACTCGAATGCGCCCCGTGGGGCGCATTCGCTCATGTTCCCATGTACTACTGATTCGTGTTGCGTTTCCGGGCTTCCATCCGCTGGGCCATCGTTCGACCCAGTGGGCCATTCTCTCGTTTCGCATCGCTCACCAGCACCAACTCGTACAGTTGGTATCCGGAGGCGATCAGGCCAAGGGCCACTCCGATCAGCGTGAACAGTGGGGTTTTGTCCAGCCACTGGTCCAGCGCCAGCCCCCCACCGATACAGACGATCAATGTCGCGACGATTGAAAACCCGAGACTCACCGCCAGGCCCATGACTCTGGCCTGGTCAGCCTGCCGATCCGGCAATTTGTCGTTTGCCAAATCGCCCCCCTGTTTCGTTTGCACATATTATCACAATCTCGACATCGAAACATGTGCGAGCTGGTCGTTCGGGGAAGTACGTCATCGAATCCAGCTGTCAGCCGTCGCCGCTCCCACCATTGCCCAACCCATTCAGGGAAATGCGCACGCAAAATCGCCGCGTGCCGGCTTCACTCGTAAGCCTACCCTGCTCGGTTCGGGCTGTCACGCGATTTGGGTCTACTGTTTTAGCAGGAAACCTTCAGGCATGGGATCGTCGTAGTCCACCATGAACTGATGCATGCCCGTAACCGCCGCCCGTCCCGCGATTTCGGTCACGACGCCCTCGTATTCGCCAATGGTCGCCGCCATTACGATACGCCCGGTGAACACCGACCCCGTAAGGCTCTCGTTCGACAACGTATCCCCAACATCCATGGTCCCCTCGGCCGCCATGCAGGCAACCAGCGCCGACGTGCCCGTCCCACATGGCGAGCGATCCAGCGATCCATTCGCGTAGATGGTCGCGTTCCGCATTGAAAGATCGCTCTCCGACGGCTCATCCACCAGGATCACGCCGTACAGGCCGGAAAGATTGGGGTCCGTCGGATGCACCACGTCCAATGCGTTCGATACGGCTGCTTTCACCGCCATCCCAGCGTGAACCAGATCTCGGCTTCGTGCCTTTCCCAGCGATATACCCAGATCCTCAGCCGAAACCACCGCGTACCATGCCCCACCAAACGCCACATCCACTTCAATCGCCTGGCCGCCCACCGTAATCTCCAGGTCGTGAACCAAACGGAACGCCGGCACATTTCGAAACCGCACCGCCCGCACCCGGCCATCCGCGACACTCGCCCTCGCCTGAACCAGCCCCGCTGGCGTCTCGAGCGTGATCCTCGTCTCCGGGCCTTGCGAAGGGAATTGTCCGGTCTCGATCAGCGCCGTCGCCAGCGCGATGATGCCGTGGCCGCACATCGTGCTGTAGCCCTCATTGGTCATGAACACCACACCGTAGTCCGCTTCCGGCGTGGTCGAACGCAGGAGCACCGCTCCATACATGTCCTGGTGTCCTCGGGGTTCCTGAAGGAGGGTCCGGCGAATGTCGTCGTGGTGAGTCCGCAGATAGTCGCGCTTCTCCCGGTAGGTGTTCCCCTTCAAGGGTGGGATACCGCCCAACACGATCCGCAGTGGTTGACCACCGGCATGTACATCGACCGTCGAAAACAATCGCCGAACGTTCACCCGCACCGACCTTTACGAGAGCCCTGCCGCCTCCGTGGTCAACCCTGACCAGACGCCAACCGCTCGAAACAATGTCACATCGCCGGTCATGCCTATACGACTACCACCATCCATATGGCACGTTGTAGCGCGGATCGAGCACGGGGTACCGGCCGCTGTTCACCAGGCCCCACACGCGCGACTTCAACGCCAGAATCTCGTCGTTCGCCAGCACCGCCGAAAGTTCGTCAAAAATGCCGGCCTTGTCGTCGAGCATCCGCCGGACATCGTTCATCACCGGCGCGCTGACCGTTTCGCCGGAGAACTGCCACAGTACCGTCTTCAACTTTGGGTCCACGTTGAAGGTCAACCCGTGGTCAATCCCCCAAATCCCGCCGTCCACGTCCACCAGGCAGTGACCAATCTTGCGATCGGCGTTGTTGGAAACGAAATCGAACATCACCATCCGCTCGATCTCGAGAGTCTTCCGGCCCCAGAACTCCGCCTCGTCGATCGGCTCTTCGGTCGGCTCCACATACAGTTGAAGGCTCCCGGGCCCGCGTGGCCCCTCCCGAATCACCGTCGGTGGCACGATGTTCCATCCCAGCCACCGGCTCATCAGGTAGGAGGCGTATTCCCGCAGGTACAAGGTCCCGTTCGGGAAATCCCACAACGGCCGTTCGCCCAACTTTGGTTTGTAAATACCTATGTGCTCTGGTTCGCCATCGTCGCCCGTGGCGAGCCCCACCGCGAACGTATAGTTCGACCCCCACGGCACCAGCTTTTCGGCCACGATCTCCGCCGTTCGAAGCATCTCCAGCGCATCCGGCTCGGAGAGCGGGGGAATCCCGGTCCGCACGGCATCGTCATAGTCATCGTCGGTCAGGCGAATGTGAAGGTCGGGCATCGAACGTTGGTCCCCAGCATGGCAAGCACCCCATCCGGGTGTCGCCTGATTCTACCCTCGCCTATCGCGGGAATTCGCCCCCAGCGCTACAATCCCACCAGACCACCTGCCCAACGGGGCATTCGTCCGGTGTTGCTCGCCCATGTGAGCCGCCGGTGGACCAACACGAGTCCGCGACAAGGAGTCACGATCGCATGAAAATCGTTCGCTATCAGGATCCCTCCACCAGCCAGCCAGCCTTTGGCATCGTCGAAGACGGCGTTGTGTACGCGGGCGAAGGTGATCTCTTCGCTGGACTCACCAGGGGCGCGGAAGTTGGCGCGTACGACAGCCTCGAAGTGCTCGCCCCCATCGAGCCGGGCAAGGTCATCGCCATCGGCATGAACTACCTCAAGCACGTGAAGGAACTCGACGCCACGCGCGAGGTGCCCACCGAGCCGGTCGTTTTCATGAAGCCCCAGTCGGCCATCGTCGGACCTGGCCAGCCCATCCAGCTCGCCTATCCCGAGAATGAGACCCACTACGAGGCGGAACTCGTTGTCGTCATCGGCAAGGAAGCTTATCGCGTCTCCGAAGCCGACGCTCTCGACTACGTCCTTGGCTACACCGCGGGCAACGACGTTTCCGACCGTGTCCAGCAAATGGGCGGCATCCAGTGGATTCGAGGCAAGGGCTACAACTCCTACCTGCCGCTCGGCCCGGTCATCGAAACCGAACTCGATCCCGCCAATGCCACCGTCCAGTCCCGCCTTAACGGCGAACTCCGGCAGGATGACAACACCGATGGCCTCATCTTCAGCGTCCCCTACCTGATCCAGTTCCTGAGCGATGTCATGACGCTGAACCCCGGCGACATCATCATGACCGGCACCCCACACGGCGTCGGCGGTCTCAAGGCTGGCGATACCATCGAAATCGAGGTTGGCGGTGTCGGTGTGCTCTCCAACCCGGTCGTGAACCGCGACTAGGCCCTTTCCAGACTGAAGCATTCAAGGCATCGTAAACTACCCCCGGGAAAGAACCACAAGTTCGCCCGGGGGTAGTTTCGTCAGGCCCCAACCATCTCCTCACATCGCTCCACGATGACGCCGCTGGCAAGGAACCCACGATGAGAGTAACGATTTTCGGCACCGGTTATGTCGGCCTGGTCACTGGCGCCTGTTTCGCCGAAAGTGGCAACCACGTTTGCTGCGTCGATATTGACGCGGGCAAGGTCGCCGCCCTCAAGCGCGGCGAAATCCCCATCTACGAACCCGGCCTCGAAGACATGGTGATCCAGAACACCCGCGCCGGCCGCCTCAGCTTCACCACCAGTGCCGAAGTGGGCATCGACCACGGGCTCGTCATCTTCATCGCCGTGGGCACCCCGCCCAATCCCGACGGCTCATCAAACCTAGCCTACGTCGAGACCGTCGCTCGCAGCATCGGTCAGCATCTCAGTCGTGCCGCCCTCGTCGTGGACAAGTCCACCGTTCCCGTGGGCACCGCCGACTTCGTTCGAGGCGTGATCCAGGAAGAACTCGATGCCCGGGGCGAGGACATCGCCTTCGATGTCGTCAGCAACCCCGAATTCCTCAAGGAAGGCGCGGCCATCGACGATTTCATGAAGCCCGACCGGATCGTCATCGGCGCCACCAATCCCGACAGCATCGAGATCATGCAGCAGCTCTATCACCCGTTCAATCGCAACCACAATCGCATCATGGTGATGGACACCCGCTCGGCTGAACTCACCAAGTACGCCGCGAACGCCATGCTTGCCACCAAGATCTCGTTCATGAACGAGATCGCCAACATCGCCGAGCGCACCGGCGCGAGCATTGAAAGCGTTCGGGCCGGAATCGGCTCCGACTCCCGCATTGGTTACAACTTCATCTACGCGGGCATCGGGTATGGCGGCTCCTGCTTCCCCAAGGATGTCCAGGCGCTCTACAATACCGCGCGCGAGAACGACTACGAGGCGAAGCTCATCGGCGCGGTCGAGGATGTCAATCAACGCCAGAAGCGCGTTCTCCTCGACAAGATCCTCGCCCACTTTGATGGCGACGTGCGTGGCAAGACCTTCGCCGTCTGGGGCCTCTCCTTCAAGCCCAAAACCGACGATGTCCGCGACGCGCCCAGCCGCGTCATCATGGAGGGCCTCTGGGAAGCCGGCGCCAGGGTCCGGGCCTACGACCCCGAGGCACTGGACTCCATCCGCGCCCTCTATCCAGACCAGGAGGGACTCGAACTCTTCGACACGCGCGACGACACGCTGCGCGGCTCGGACGCCCTGGTCATCTGCACCGAGTGGCGCCAGTTCAACAGCCCCGACTGGGACCTGATGCGCCAGGAATTGACCGAGAACGTCATCTTCGACGGCCGCAACATTTACGACCCGGCCCGGGTCGCCCGTGAGGGATTCACCTACTACGGTATCGGCCTCGGACACCAGCCCGACGGCGAAACCAGGATCCGGAACGGCGAATCGCCGCTCCTCGCCCAGGCCGCCGCCCTCGCCGACTGACCGCTTCCACCTCGGAAACCAAGACCCAGCCGCCCCGGAAGGTGCTCAACCTTCCGGGGCGTTCCGCTCTCGTATACGGGCTGTACCGGCCAACCGGCGGCCACTTCGCATTCCACCGCATCAAAGACGCCCGGCATGCATGCATGGCGGGCGTTTCCACATCGTCTGTTTCGGGGAGTATCAGGACAGCAGCAACCTATCCGTCACCATCACCGCGTACAGCCCAGCGAGATACCAGATCGAATAGAAGAATGTCTTCCTCGCCTGGGCCTTGCTTGGGACTCGTAGCAGAACCCACGCCAGGTACAGGAAATACCCGCCCAGCACGGTCGCCCCGATCGCGTAAATCCAGCTCATGCCAAATGGAACCAGCAGCAATGTCACCGCCGTGAGCAGGATCGTGTACAGGAACACCTGCCTCCGCGTCTCCTCTTCGCCCGCGACCACGGGAAGCATTGGCACCCCGACACGCCCGTATTCGCCCTGTTTCAGGAGCGCCAGGGCCCAGAAATGAGGCGGTGTCCAGTAGAAGATGATCGCGAACAGGATCCAGGCTGGCGCCGCCAGCGTTCCCGTCACCGCCGCCCAGCCCACCAGCGGCGGAAATGCGCCAGCCGCGCCGCCAACGACGATATTGTGAGGCGTCCGTCGTTTCAGCCACAGCGTGTAAATGAAGACGTAGTAGATGTTCCCCGCCAGGGCCAGACCCGCCGCCAACCAGTTCACCGCGAACCCAAGCAGCAGCGTCCCCGCCACGGTCAACACGATGCCAAAGGTCAGCGCCGCCGCCGGCGAGATCTTGCCGGTCGCGGTGGCTCGCTTCTTCGTCCTGCTCATGATCGCGTCAATGTCGCGGTCGATATAGCAGTTGAGCACGTTCGCGCCGCCCGATGTCAGCACGCCTCCCAACAGGGTAACCAGCACCAAGCCAAAGTCTGGCACTCCCTGCTCGGCCACCAGCATGGCGCCCAGGGTCGTCACAAGCAGGAGTGTCATGATTCCCGGCTTCATGAGCGCGACGTAGTCGCTCACGACCGTTCGGATTCCCGCGATACCCGACTCAATCGGCCGCGCGATATCGTCAATCATTGACCCCTCTTCATCCCTCTGGCTACGTCGCAATGGATTGTGCCTCGTGGGCGCGTGATGGAATTCACGGAACCAGCACCGCGCCATTCAGCTCGCTTACGGTATTCTACTGCGCCAGTTTCCTTCTCGCATGCTGTCGTGGCGTCATGCACATCCCTCGCCCGGTTTTCCGCGGCCACTTGACAAGGTTTTCTGGACATCGTATCTAGTATGTGAAATCTCTCACGAGACTCTACCGGGAAGCCCCTGCCAGGGAACCTCCGGAAGGTGGGAGACGTCAATGCCAATGTTGGCCATCGGTCGGTTGCCTTTTGGCGGACCGGTACATCTCACGCAACGAAGCGTGGAATACAATTGGAGATTCACCATGGCTCTTCCACTTGCCGGCCGCCCCGGCACGCGGACCTTCCTCACTCCCGGTCAGCGCTTTCAATCGTCCGATGGCCTCCTGGCCGATCTTACCGTCGCCCGCCTCGTCACCGACCGCCTCGGTCTCCTGCACGTTACGCTCCGCGCCGATGACGGTCACGAAATCAGCGCGTTCGCCGAGCAGGTCGAAGCCGCGATTGCCGCGGGGCAACTCACACCGCTCGATGTCTCGTTCGCCCAGCCCGCCATCGCTTGCTGATACTCAGCCCCTTTGAACCCGCAAACGCCAAACCGGCCCTCGCGAGCGCGAGGGCCGGTTTGGCGTTTGTCCAGGCTTGTCCGCGCTTCCAGAGTACGACCCGCTTACGCGGTAACGTAGTCCGATTCCGAGGCCGGCGGCAGGTCGGACGTGCAGAACGCACATCGAGACGCCGCGATCGGCACGTTCGAGAGGCAGGCTGGGCACTTCCGTTCGGTCGGATCAACCGGAGCTTCCGTCTTCGCCCGAGCCAGCAGCATGTTCATCGGCTTCACCACGAAAAAGAAGATCACCGCGGCGATAACGATGAATGAAATGATGGCGTTCAGGAACAGCCCGAGCCCGAACTCACTGCCGTTGATGCTGAACGAAATTTCGCTGAAGTCCGGCTGACCGCCGATCGCCGCGATCAATGGCGTGACCATGGTCTCCACGAACGAGGTCACGACCGCCCCAAAGGCGCCTCCGATCACGACAGCCACCGCGAGATCAACGACATTCCCGCGTAGAAGGAACTCCTTGAACTCGGTCCCTATGCCTCTCATGTAGCCCCCTTGTTTGGCGCCTGGTTCCGGATGAAAGTCCGGAATCCATACCGTTTATGGATTCCGGAACTGTAGGAGCCTTCGCGCGACCCCGTCAAGTCGCCCGCCAATCCGCCTCCTAACCAAGGCAGGACGTGCCGTCCGCGGTGAGCGTGTAGCGCGCCTCGCCGGTCTCGAATCCCATCAGGAATTCCTCACCGCAGGAGTTCGTGAACACTGTTTGGCCACCATTGCTGGTGTACACCTCAAACGTCGATCCCACGATCGTCCCCGATTGCCCACCGGCCGGAATCGGGCCGTCGAAGACAGTCACCCCATCCGCCACCACCACGACGTAGAGTTCCACTCCCGCCGTAATGTTGATGCTCTCCTGGTTTCCCCCGGTCGCTGGTGGCGGATCGGCGGTCCCGTCCTCGGTCGCCGGCTCTTCAGCATCCCCTGTATCGGTCGAAGCCGGTTCGTCATCGCCATCTCCGGAGGTCGTCGATGGAACTGTCCCGGTCCCCGGCCCCGAAGTCTCGTCGCCAACGGTTTCGCCGAACAGCGCAAGCACGTACTCAACTGGTTCCTGGCTGTTGTTGACAACCCGGCCATCGCCGGTCACCAGTTGTCCATCCCCGGTCGCGAGCAATCCAAGTCCTTCGTTCTCGACATCCACATCGCCGTTGGTCGACATCACCAGCGCCGGTCCCGTGTGCTCCGGCAGGTCGGCCGCCTCGCCTGGATCGAGCACGTACCGGACCAGCATCATGTCGAAGATACCCTCGTCATAGGTGTCGATCAGCGGGCTTTCGTAGAATGCGTCGTCCTGCACATTGGTCGGTCCGACAACCTCGTAGATCCAGACAACGGAGTCATTTGAGTGGGCAAACGTCGTGTATGGATCGCCGCCAGCCTTGAAATACGCCTCACCCGGATTCAGGAGCGCCCGCTTTCCGGTTACTTCGTTCCGGATGACCGATGAACCACTCACCTGGAACACGAGCGCGGCATTCGAAATCTCCGCCCCAGCCGAACTCGCGCTCGAGTGTTCGACTTCACGAACCTGCCACACCACCTGGTCACCCGTCAGGTATGCCAGGCCATGAGCGATTACCGCGGGATGTCCCGGATCGGTTCCGCTGAACGCCGGGTTCGAGTCGTCTGCCGTAACGGCCTCGGTCTCGCTGGTCTCCGGCTCTTCCCCGGCATCGTCTTCCGTCGC
>CAZUPA010000012.1:5401-12541 GCA_964622205.1 uncultured Sphaerobacteraceae bacterium | reverse complement strand
TCCGACCTCGACGAAGCCAACGACCGGGTCGCCGAGCTCGAGGCCGAGGTCGATCAGCTCCGCCAGCAGGCCAACGCCACCGCCTACATCCTTGCGCCCTCGCCCGATGCGCCAGCCAACGCCCAGGGCACGGCCTTCTTCTCGCTCAACGGCGATGGCGTCATCTCGGTCACGAATCTCGACCCACTCCCCGAAGGCAGGCTCTATCAGGCCTGGTACTATCCTTCCTCCGACGCCGAACCCTACCCTGGCGCAACGTTCTCGATCGATGCCAATGGCACTGGCTTCACGCTCATCCCCGCCGATGTGGGACTGTTCACCGGTGTCGCCATCACCCTTGAGCCCGAAACCGGCGTCACCTCCCCCACCGGCCCCGTCATCCTCACTGGCTCCACCGGCGGCGCGCGCGGCTAACCGCGCCCCGCTCGCCGTATACTGCCGGGGCGATTTCGCTGGGAGCCCGCGACCTGCCGGGTAAGTTTCGCGGACGTTGCGTCCAGTCTCGGATTGGGGAGTAGTGACAGGCATACCATCCACTGGCGCGACCCTGGCTCCACCTGTCTCGCCACGTCCCGTCGCCATCGCCGACTGGCTGTGGCTTACGGCCGCGATCCTCCTCTCCCTCGCCCTCCGCATCCCCTTCTTCCGGATCCCGATGCTGGCGGACGAGGGCGGGTACGCCTGGGCCACCCAGGGTTGGGTCGAGGGCGCGGGCCAGCTCTACGACGATCTGTGGATAAGCCGTCCTCAGGGCATCTTCCTTGTCTACGCCGGCATTTTCGACCTTTTTGGCGTCAACACCATCGCCATCAGATTCGCCGCCTGGATCGCGGCCGCACTCACCATCATCGCCATCTGGGAGTTCACGCGTCTCTGCGCCACCGCGGTCGCCGCCAATCTCGCCGCGCTGATCTTCGCCGTCACCTCGTCACTCCCAAACCTGGAAGGCTATACCGCCAACGCCGAAATCTTCATGGGTCTTCCCGCCGCTTTCGCCGCCCTCTGGCTCCTGGGTCTCCGCCGTTCGGGCTGGTCCCGCTGGCAGCTTTTGGGTGTCGGCCTCCTGATTGGCATCGCCACCTCGCTGAAACCATCCGGCGTGGTCATGCTGCCCGTCGCCATCGCCTTCATCCTCCTCATCGGCGACGGCTCAAGCAATCGCGAACGCTGGCAACGCATCGCCCCCGTCCTTTCCGGCGTCACCATCGTTGGCATCGGCTCGCTCATCCACGGCTGGATGCTCGGTTGGGACGACTTCTTCTACGCCACCGTCACCTATCGACTCACCGCCCAAAGCGCGGCCACGGTCGGCCTCCAGCACAACCTGGAGGCCATCGCCGACCTCACCGTCCGTGCCCTGGCCCTGCTGCTCGCCGTCGCGCTCCTCCTCATCGTCCGGTACCGCGACCGTCTCTCAACCCTCGCCCTGAACATCCGCGCCGCCGTCGCGAACGGTTCCTCGACCCCGAGCGCGCTCGCCGCCAGCGTCCTGAAGTCCCCGTCTTCTCGCCTGCTCCGGAACCCGCGCCGCCCTCGCAACGATGGCAAACTCCTGCTTCGCCTCTGGATGCTCGGCAGCCTGTTTGGCGCGGCCATCGGCGGCGACTGGTGGTCCCACTACCTCATCCAGGCCGTTGCCCCGCTCTCGATCTGGATGGGCTGGACCATGGCCATCGTCTGGCCCGGAATCACGAAGAAGGCGCGCGGAGCACTCGCCACCGCCATCGTCGTCTTGCTCTTCTTCCCATTCTGGGTGCTCGGCTACGGCTCGCCCCAGGACATGGCCAGCGCCATGTTCTCGCATCCCGGCTACCCCGCCCAGGAAGCGGTCGCGCGCTACATCCGCGAGAACTCCGAGCCCGGAACCACGATTTTCGTCGCCTTTGACCAGGCGTCGGTCTACTATCTCGCCGACCGTCCACCCGCCTACCGGCATCTCTACGACCAGGAACTCCGGGGCATCCCAAGTTCCTACTCCGACATCATCGCCATCATCCGAAGCCCAGATCGCCCGCGGTTCATCGTCAGCACCCGTCAGCCTGGCCCCTTCGCCGATGACAGCCGTGCGTTCTGGCAGGAAGTCGGCCAGTACTACGAGGTCGTGGAGACGATCAACGGTGTGCCAATCTACCAGGACAAGGAAACGATCACTCCCTGACCTGCCCGGCCGCTACACCCGCCAACTCGGAAGCTCCTCCGCCGGCAGGATGCTCCCCGATTCGTCGACCGCGCCCACGGTCTCCATCTGCTCGTGCTGCAGGAACGCGGCCCTGCCCACCACATGCGAAGCCACCGGCGTGGTGATCAGCAGCGCCAGGCATACCAGCGACAACCGCGCCCACATTTCGATTCCGCTCACGGCCAACCCCGAGAGCGCCAGCACCATCACGCCCAGGAACACCGCCTTGCTGGCGCCGTGCAGCTTGGTATACACGTCTGGCATCCGGATCAGGCCGATAACGCCCAGTGTCATCACCAGCACCCCGAGAATCACGAACCCATCGAAAATGAACGCGCGCATCGCCAGTTCCTCCTAGAACACCCTGCGTTCGCTGTAGTAGCGCGATGCCACCACCGTCGACACGAACGATAGCAACGCCAGCACCAGCGCCGCGTCCAGGTAGTAGGACGTCTCGGTGGTAATCGAGTAGATGATCAGCAACGCCACAAGCACCAGCGTCAGCACGTCGAACGCCAGGATGCGGACCATCCCCGACTTCGTCCTGATCACCATCGCCACGCACACGCAGAGCAGGAATGTCAACCAGATCGTGGCGAAGTAATAGGTGATCTCATGCATCTAGCGCTCCTCTCCCCTGAGTGAGTGCGACTCGGGCGACGCTGGCTGCTTCGGCCCGTGGCTACCGTATTCCCACAGCTTGTAGTACTTCTCCACGCCCTTCCGCAGATTGTCCGGATCGCTGGCATCGATGTAATGAACGAGCATTGACCGGTCGTCCCAGTCGATATCCACCACGAACGAACCAGGCGAAATCGTAATCAGGTGACCAACAAAGCCAACAGCCACGTCGGAGTGGTGCCTGAACGGAACCTTCACGATCCCCGGATGCTCCAGCTTCTTGAGGCCAACCACATAGGTCGTCACCTGCCAGGTGCCCTTCAGGATGTCCCCAGCCAGGTACCACAAAAACACCGGCGTCCTCACCAGGAGATGAATGACAAACTCCGCTTCGGGCTTGTGACTGGGCAGGATTCGCGCTCGATACACTAGCAACAACACGGTCGACAGCACCGCGCCCATCAGCAGGTCCTGCCACGCCATGCTCGCCAGCGTCATCGCGAATGTCAGCGTGAGGCCCATCCCCACCAGCACGTAGAACATCATGGCGTCCGCTCCGGCAACATCCGCACCGCATGCTCCGTCAGGCCAAGAAGCGGCTCCGGATACACGCCGATCGCCACGATCACCACCGCCACCACGATCACCAGCCCCAACGCCACCCTGGTCGTCGCCTCGTCCGCCGGCTCGTTTACCCAGAACCTCGCTCCATATGTCTGGAACATGTACACGAAGGACAACGCCCCGCCAAGGAACACCACCACCACCAACCACGGCCGGTCGTTGGCCATGCCCGCCTGGAACACCGACATCTTCCCGAAGAACCCTCCCGTCGGCGGCACTCCCGCCACGCTGAAGGCGCCCACCGCGAACGCCGCCCCGGCGATCCAGCCACGCAGGCTCGCGGACAGGAACAGCAGCAGTTTGTTCAACGCGTTGATCACCGCGTACACCACCGCCGCCCGGTATCCAATCTCGCCGCCGATGCCAAGCGCGATCAGGATGTATCCGACCTGTCCGATCGATGAGTATGCCAGGACCTCCGCGGGGGAGTGACGCGCTATCGCCTGCACCCCGCCGTACAGGATGCTCAGGCTCCCCAGGATGATGATCACGAAGGCGCCTTCGTGCAGCTCCCGCGAGAAGATATCCGCCCCGAACCGCAACAGACCGTAGCTCCCGATATTGGCCAAAGCCGCGCTCAGGATCGCCGCCACGGCCGGTCTCGTTCCCGTGTACACGGCGGGCAACCAGAAGTGGAATGGGAACAGCCCCAGCTTGATGCTGAACGCCACGAAAATGAGGGTGGCCGTCAGGATCGCCGGGTTCTCATGAATCAGCGGCGTTCGCAACGCGATCAGATCCATGTCGAGCCAGCCGGTGTTGTGATAGCTGCTGGCGATGGCCATCAGGAAGAGCACCGAACCCAGCAGGTTCACCACGATAAAGATCATGGCCGCCCGCAACTGCCGCGGCGTCTCCCCGTAGGAAGCCATCACATAGGCCGAGACCATCGATATCTCGAAGAACACGTAGAAGTTGAACGCATCGCCAGTGAAGAACAGGCCAGTCAGGCCAAGCCCCATGAATACCGCCAGCGCCGGGAAGATCCGCGCCTTCACGTCGCGCGAAACCTCGAACCACAGCGCCGTCATCAGCACCAGCAACGACAGCACCGCGAACGTGACGCCAAGCAGGTCTACCCGCAACGCGATGCCGACGCCCGGCTGCCAACCGGCGACCGCCATCTCCCGCGGACCGTCGTTGTACACAGAGACGCCAAGCACCGCCACGGAGGTTGTCGCCGCCGCCAGGAGCCCGATCGCCAGGTATCCCACCGGCCTCCTTGTCCCATCCATCACCGCCAGGATCACGCCGCCGATCCACAGGATCGCCAGGGGAAACGCGATAATCATCGCCGCGCCTCCACCGGTACGTCGCCCGTCTCGCGGCGATCGTCCGCCGGCTCTTCGTCGGGGTCCTCGTCGCTGCCCATCCTGGCCGCCAAATCCTTCCCCGGAGCCTGATCGTCCAGCAGGGCCTGCCGCTCCTCTTCGTTCCCAATTCTCGCGATATCCACGGAATGATGGGAATCGTACACGCGGTACACCAGGGCCAGAACCAGCGTCGCCGTGCCAAAACTGATCACGATCGCAGTCAGCGTGAGCGCCTGCACCAGCGGGTCGGAAAGCCCTTCATCCGAAGGCACCAGCGGCGCGCCGCCCTCACGCAATCCCGCCGACATGATGAACAGGTTCGCCGCGTTGCCCAGCAGGATCATGCCGGTAATCACCCGGATCAGGTCCCGCTTCAGCATGAGGTACGCGGCCACGCCGAAGATGACCGCCACGGTCAGGGAGATCAGCAATGTCATGGCGTGCCTCCCTCGCCGCGGCCAACCCGGCCCGGAGCCTGTCGCGCCAGTCCCGTCTCCTGCGCTTCCCGCTGGCGACGGTCGATTTCCCTCGCCACCGAGGCCAGCGAACCGACACAGAACCCAAACACGACCAGGAACACCCCGATGTCGAACAATACCGGCGTGATGAACTCCAGCGATCCAAAGTGAATCACATCCGCGCCCGCCGGCGGGTAGTGATACAGGATCGGATTGCCGAACAACACCGGGCCAAATGCCGTCGACAGCGCCAGCAGCAGCCCGGCGAACGTCGACAACGGCGCGTACCTCGCCAGGGGCAACCGGTCGAACTCGTCCGCCCCGAACGCCACCGCCTGCAAAATCACGCCGAGCGACGCGATCACCCCAGCCGAGAACCCATCGCCAATATCCGCGTATCCCTTGATCAACACGGCGAACGCAACCATCCAGGCAGGAAGGAACAGCACCCGCGCGGCGAATCGCGTAATAGGCGATGTCATCGCAATCGCCCCCTTCTGATCAGGCCCAGCACGCCCAGCAGCACCAGGGTCACCACCGTGATCTCGCCCATCGTGTCGAATCCGCGGAAGTCCGCCAGAATCACCGTCACCACGTCCTTGCCATGGGCCAGCGGCGTCAGTTCATCGTAGGTCCTGACCAACGCATTCGAACCCGATGGCCGCGAAAGCACGCCCCACACCACGAGGAACGTCATCAACCCGGTCAACCCCGCCAGGATGGCGTCGCGCCGGGTGCTCACCCGTTCCGCCGGTACCCGCGTCTCGAATCGCAGAATGCTCCGCGGCATGAGCAGCAACATCGCGATGAAGAACACGCTCAGCACCGTCTCGACCAGCACCGCCACCAACGCCACGTCCGGCGCGCCAATCAGGGCATAAATCACCGCCAGGCTGAACCCCACGCACGACATCGTCAACACGATCCGGAGATGCCCGCGAGGGATCGCCACCGCGATCGCGGCCAGCGCCGTCACCACCAGCATGGTCGCCACCGGCAGATCCGTATATTCCCAGTCTCCCACCTCGAACGCGCCGCTGTTTGGGGTTAACACCACCGCCAGGCCAACCAGCACCCCGGTTGGCGCCAGGATCGTGGCCACACGGCTCCGCAGATCGCGAACCTCGATCCGGTGGATCCAGTCCGATATCGCCTCCAGGCTGATCAATGTCATCCTGTACAGCCGTTCCGGCCCGATATATTCGCCCACACGCGCCACGGACCGCGCTCCCTGGGCCCAGAGCCGCTCGCTGAACAGAATGCCCGCCCCGGCGATCCACGCGGCAACCGCCATCACATTCTCGTGCCGGGCATCCAGGTGATACCCGATGTCGATGTGAGCTGGGTTTGCCGCGGTGATCGTGGCGGCCGCCTCCGCGATATGGACGGGCCACGCCGTCCACACCCCAAATACCACCGTCAATGCGCCAAGCACCACCACCGGCGCCACCAGGAACCGCGAAATCGCCGCGGGCTGAAGCCTCACCGGGCCCAGGAACACTCCCACCCAGAATCGTCCGATGTACGCGAACGTCAGCGAAGCGGCGACCACGGCCAGCACGCCGTAGGCCGGTCCCCGTTCCCACGCCGCCGCGAAGAACAGCTCATCCTTGAAGAAACCGATCGTCAGCGGGAGCGCCGCCAACCCCGCCGCCGCCAGCGCGCTGCCCGCCGCCAGCCATGGCATCTGGCGCCACAAACCGCCGGTCTTGGACATGTACTTCGTGCCGGTGGCTTCGGTCACCGCTCCCGCGGTCATGAACAACGCCGACTTAACCAGGGCGTGCGCGAACACGTAGAACATCGCCCCGGAAAGCCCGTAGGCGTTCCCCAGGCCGAACATCACCACCACATACCCATACTGGGAAATGGTCGAGTACGCCAGGATTTGCTTCAGGTTGTCCCGCGTCAGCGAGATGATCCCGCCCACCACGATCGACAGGAA
>CAZUPA010000012.1:0-5301 GCA_964622205.1 uncultured Sphaerobacteraceae bacterium | reverse complement strand
GCTTCAGGTTGTCCCGCGTCAGCGAGATGATCCCGCCCACCACGATCGACAGGAATCCCACCGCCAGCATCAGGTCCAGCAGCCAATCATGCACTTCGACCATCGGGTAAAACCGCCGGACCAGGAACACGCCCGCCGCCACCATCGCCGCCGAGTGCAGGTAGGCCGACACTGGAGTGGGAGCCGCCATCGCCTTCGGCAACCAGAAATGGAACGGCACCTGCGCGCTCTTCGCCAGCGCCCCCACCGCGATCAACGCCACGGCCAGGCCCGCTCGTGAGCCGTCCGGCTGGAGCGCGTTGAGATCAGGAATCGAGAACGTGCCGTAGTCCTGGTACAGCAACAGCATGCCGATCAGGACCAGCACCGCGCTGATACCGGTCACCAGCAGCGCCATCAGCGCCGACGATCTCGAGTCGTCCTGGTCCCGGTCGTAGCCGATCAGGAAGAACGACGCGATCGCCGTCAGATCCCAGAACAGGAACTGCAGCATCATGTCGGCCGACATCACCAGACCAACCATCGCGGCCATGAACAGCAGCAGGTATCCGAAGAACCTCGGCTGTTCCGACAATTCGCGGTGATGGTGATGCAGGTGAAGCGGGAGGTACTTGTAGGCGTAGATCGCCACGGCCAGGCCGATACCCGTCGCCAGCAGCGCGAACATCTGGGCGACCCCGTCAAGCTCCAGGTGGAATCGCAGGCCATAGGTTTCCGCCCACCACACATCGACGGACGATGGATCGGCGCCATACGACACCAGCACGATCGCGAAGCAGATCGCCATCGTCACGATCGCGGCGATGCCCGTCAACGCCTGACGCCGGACCCCAACAAGCACCGTCACCGCCGGAGCCGCGAAGGCGGCGCAGAGCAGGATCACGGCCCAGTTCGCTTGTTGGATGAATTCGGGCATCGCCCCTCCGTGGTGATCTACCAGAGTCCCGGTGGTCTCGCGCCGTCGTCGCGCATCGATTGGGGCGTGGAACGCCTCATGGCCCGGGAGGCCATTCCAGACACGCGAACTCCCGCCCATTCGGGCGAACCTCCGCGATTCACGCCATGTTCAGGAACCTTCGGCATCGTGAATGCAACAAAAAAGGGGCTGCATTGGCAGTCCCTCACCGCTGTCACGACGAGTGCGATCCGGCGACAAACCGGCCAGGTCCATATTCAACTGCTTGATTCTAAACCGCGCCGGGCCCTATTGTCACCGCGAAAACCCCACCGCTTCACCAGTTCATTCCGACTTGCGCACCAGTTCGACCCCCTCGGAACCGGGCACGAACCCGGCGATTTCGTCTCGCCCACCCCGCTCCCAGGTCAACACGTCGTGATACAGCGTCGACACCTGCCGCCTGGCCGCCACCGGCTGCGCGTCGAACAGCGTCACGGCCTCCGGCGACAGCTTCGACCGCAATCGCCACGCTCGCCGGGCATCGCCGCGAGACAGCGCGTCCGCCGTGTCGCGCGGAACACTCCATTCCGTACACACCACGTCGATCTCATCCGCCGGCCGGCGCAACATCCGCTCCACGAACGCCAATCCATCCACGGCCGCTTCCACCGGAATCGCATCGGCCCCACCGGTATCCGCGACGGAGGCGACGGCATCCGGCTGCGGCTCAATCGCGACCTTCGCCTGATCCGGCCGCCGCGACAGCAGTACTCCCCAGAAGATCAGCCCGATTCCGGCTGACATCGCGATATACAGGTACTCGTAGTGGCCGAATCGCGTCAGGCTGCCGCCAGCGGCGACCGCCAGCGTTCCCACGAGGATGAGCGAGCAACCCCACATCCGGTTCCGGTTCGTGCCGCTCTTCCTGAACTTCCACACCGAGTATGCGGTTCCCGCCACGATGATCAGCGTTCCCACGATGTTGATGATGACCGAAATCGCCACCATCTCCGGCCCGCGTTCGATCGCCTCCCAACCGTCCTCCGCCAGCCGGCTCTCATCAATCGGCGCGTTGATCACCAGCGAAATCCATATCGCCGATATCAGCACCGTCCCACCCACGCCGTAACGCTTCATGGCGCTCGGGAACAGGAGGTAGAGTTGGCCAATCGCCAGGAACGTCACCACCAGCGCCACGCCAGACGCGTAGTATGTCCTCGCCAGCCACGCAGACCACTCGACTCCCCGGCCATACGCATCGGCTCCCGCCGCGATCGCGAACAACGCGAACGCGATTCCCCAGATCACCTTGTCGGCGCGAGGCTTGCGTGTCGCGTCCCGGAACATAACCCAGGAACACATCAGCGCGATCAGGGAACAGGCTATCGGAAGGGCAATCACGAGTCAGGATATCCGTTTCGATGGGGGAACACCGGATGACGGTTTCGCCATCCAGCATGAATACTGTCGATTGTAGCCCCGCGCACCGGGCGCGGCGATACGTCCGGCGCATCGCTGCGCTATTTCCGGCAAAGGTGACATCTCATGAGTTCGACCACGCCACCAGAGTTCATTCGCCTGAACGGCAACGCCATCCGCGTCACATCCTGGACCGCCCTGAGCGACCCTGGAGCATTCCGCCTCGTGTCCATCGTCCGCGGCTCCGCCGATGCCGCCCTCCTCGCCGACCTGCTCTCCCGCTCTCCGCTCGACCTGGAAATCCCCGGAGAACCCCAGCGCATTGTCTACCCAAACCGCCTCGACCGCCGCGATACTGGCGAGCCACCCGCCACCATCACCCGTTTCTCCATCGACCTCTCCCCTAACCCGCCTGGCGGCGCGACGGACACCGGCGTCGACGCCCCTGCCGAAACGCCGTCGCCCATCACGCTCGAACAACGCATCGCCGCCCTTGAAACCGAAGTAACCGCGCTCAAGGCCCTTGTCCGCTCCCTCGCCAACGACTCTCACTGACTCGATCTCCCTACCACGGCGCCTTTCCCACAGTCATTCGAGCCCAAACGCCAAGACGGGGAGCAGGCAACCGCCCACTCCCCGTCTTCACCCGCGATGACAACGCTCAAACGCGCCTCAGGCGACTTCTTCCTCAACGATCTCCCGCTCGATGGCCGCCTTCCCGGAGTACTCGCCGCCACCGGAGTGCCCGTCGCCATCGCTGAACGGATTTGCCTGATGAGCCAGATCAGCCGCCCGGTGGGCCACCTCGCCAGCGGCGGTCGCCAACACCGCGCGGGTCTCGTCTCCCCGCCGCGGCGCGAACACCAGCGTCAGCACGATCCCCAGCAACGCGCCGAGCAACATCCCCCCGAAGAACCCGCGTGTCGCCGCGGCATCTTCCCGGTCCCGCACGATATCCATGTCCGCAAGGTTCACCATCGCTCTCTACTCCACTTGCCGCCAACGCACACGGCCCCGGCCGCCTAAATCCTGGGCGGACTCTTCTTCTTGCCGCTGATCACCTTCGACATTTCCCGGAACTTCGAATACTTCCCAGCCGCGGTCACCAGCGGCTTCACCGCTTCCTCGGTCACGAAGTTCGCGGTCCCACGCACGCGCTGGATGGTGCCGGTCGTCTCGTCCAGGATTGGGATCGCCTTGCCCCTGAGTTCGCGGAACAGGAAGAACAGCGCCACCGTGATCCCGGCCATCAGGATGACCGATACCGTCGACAGCAGCACCACGAAGATGATCGCGATGTCGCGCAGCCGCTCCAGCGCCGACTGGTCATCGCCGCCGAGCGTGTATAACCCCACGATGATCAACACGAAGATCAGGAGGGCGCCGATACCCGCGAGCACGCCTTTGGAATTGAGTTTGTCCATTCGGATCTCCCGATACCCCGTCGACCGATTCCGCGTCATTCTAACGAATCCGCGCCCCTCACGCAGGGCCGTTGGCCTTTCTGACCAGCCGGCTTGCGTTCCACCCGTGAAATCGTTCCGCCGCCAAGCACCTCGTCGCCGCGATAAAAGACGATCGCCTGGCCCGGCGACGCGATCGGCCCGCTCTCCGGCGCGAACTCCACTGAGACCGTCCGCGCGTCCAGCGACACCGGCGTCACCGTCGCCGGCGCGGGCTCGCCCCGGTACCGCACGGCGATATCGCTGAGGAAGGGTACATCGGGCCATTCACCCGACGTGAACGACACCTCATCCGCCGATATCGTCACCGCCTGGGCCTCGGCCCTGTCGCCAACCACGAGCTTGTTGTCGGAGGTGTCCAGTTGCAGCACGAAGTACGGTTTCGTCGCCGCGATCCCAATCCCTCGCCGCTGGCCCACCGTATGATGCACCAGCCCGCGATGCTGGCCCAGCACGGTCCCGTCCTGTGTCACGATCTCACCCGGAACGGTCACATCCGGACGGCGCTCCGCCACGAAATCGGCGTACGACCGGTTCCCCACGAAGCAGATTTCCTGGCTCTCGGCCTTGTCCGCCACTGGCAGCCCGAAGCCCCGGGCCAGCGCCCGCACTTCCGGCTTGGTCAACCCCCCAAGGGGGAACTGGAGGAAACTCAATTGCTCCTGCGACAGCGTGTAGAGCACGTAGCTCTGGTCCTTGCGCTGGTCCACGGCCCGCATAAGACGTACGGTGTCAGCCTCGTCGCGTTCCAGCCGCACGTAGTGCCCGGTCGCCAGGCAGTCCGCCCCCAGTTGCTTCGCCCGCCGAACGAGATGCCGGAACTTCACGTGCCGGTTGCACTCCAGGCAGGGGTTCGGCGTCCGTCCAGCCGCATACTCATCCACGAACTTCTGGACAACCGCTTCGCCGAACTCGACTTCCATGTTCACTGCGTAGAACGGAACCCCGATCTGCGCGCAGGTCGCCCGCGCATCGTCCATCGCCGGAATTCCGCAGCATGGATTCGCCCGGTGATCCTCGTCATCCGGCGAAAACAACCGCAGGTTCATCCCCACCACGCGGTAGCCTCGCTCCCGCATGAGCAGCGCCGTCACAGCCGAATCGACGCCGCCGCTCATCGCCACGACCACGGTTTTGCCCGCCCCGTCTCGCGGTCCGATCTTGTCTTCTGTCAATAGCGCTTGCGCCAGCGCCACCTCTTCGTCGGAAGGACCGGTAAACGGCGTCGCGCAGGCGAAAGGTGGTGCGTCGGAAAGGGTCATCGCTGTCATGGAAATATCGCAGGGTGTGGCCGAGTCGGCCCGCAAGGAAGACGCGATTGGTGAGGGGAGGAGAAATCCACGGAATCGTGCATCACTCCGGGAATTGCCCACCGAGTTTACCGCACCCACCGCCAGCCATGCAGTTGCGTCCCGCCAGGCGGTCAGGGACCGATCCTACCGGCGGTCAGGTCGCGGATCTGGAAAGCACTGCACACCCACGGCGCGATCCATCGTGGTGTTGTGTACATTTCACTGGACA
>CAZUPA010000011.1:0-36053 GCA_964622205.1 uncultured Sphaerobacteraceae bacterium | reverse complement strand
TCTAAATGTGACCGCATCACGTCGTCGCCGGGATGACGCTTTCGGAGGCGCTCCGCATCATTCAGTCCGCCGCGGACGTATTGGTCATCGAGAAGTCGACCAACGCATGACCTATGGCAACCACCAGGCGCCGCGGCCTCAATGAACCACGCCATGGTCCAGGCGGGAAAGAGACCCAGGATGCACCCGGAGACGTGGAGAGGGCTAATACGCCGTTAGGTGGATGCCGCTACGCCCTGAGCTTCCTTAACGTTTAAGCGTGGAGCCGGGAGTCATGGCGAGGAGAGGTTCACTCTCCAGGCGAGGACCGGCGTGCAAAGGAACACACACATGACGACGACAAGTGAAACCCAACCCATCAATCGTTTGGAGGCCGCCCGGGAGGCTTACGAGGCTCGCAGCTCCGTCGCCGATCGCATGGCTGCCGGAAAGCTCCTTCGATCCGAGGCGCCCCGCTCGTCTCATGCCTCCTGGACGCCATCGTCAGACCGGCCCGACCCAGTCGATCTCCTGCGGCTTCAGGATGAAACCCGTTTGCCCGAGCTTCTTCCCGTTCGTTACGGGAGGATGAGCGCATCGCCGTTCACCTTCCTGCGCGGTTCGGCGACGGTGATGGCATACGATCTCGCGTCAACGCCCACCTCGGGACTCAGGGTCCAGGCATGCGGCGATGCGCACCTGTCAAACTTCGGAGCCTTCGGCTCTCCAGAGCGCAACCTGGTATTCGATCTCAACGATTTTGACGAAACGTTGCCTGCCCCATGGGAATGGGATGTCAAGCGACTGGCCGCGAGCTTCGTCGTTGCGAGTCGCTCGAATGGCTTTTCGACCGTGGACGCTCGCAACGCCGCCCGTGTCGCTGTCCGTTCCTACCGTGAACGAATGGCGACGTTCGCGCCAATGGGTCACCTGGAACTTTGGTACAGCAAGCTGAGCGCGGCGGATGTCGAAGCAGCCTGGCCCAAATCGGTGAAGAAGGACTTCGAGCGTGGGACAAAGAAAGCAACCCGGCGGGACCACCTTCAGTCACTCGCGAAGATGACGACCGTCGTGGATGGTCACGTGAGGATCGTCGACGATCCACCCCTAATCGTTCACCTAAGCGACGAGACCGTCGGGGATAATCTCCCACAAATGGCCAAAGCCTATAGGTCCAGTATTCGCGAAGATCTCCGTCTCCTGCTGGATCGCTACGCGTTCGTCGACTCCGCCCGCAAGACCGTGGGAGTCGGAAGCGTCGGATCCCGGTGCTACGTCGTCCTGATGGAAGGGAATCACGAACGGGATCCCCTGTTCCTGCAAATCAAGGAGGCGTATGCCTCCGTGCTGGCGCCCTATGCCGGCAAGAGCAAATACGACAATCACGGACGCCGGGTGGTTCAGGGGCAACATGAAATACAGGCGGTGAGCGATATCTTCCTCGGGTGGGGCCGCGTCAAGGGAGTTGACTTTTACGTCCGCCAACTCCGGGACATGAAGGCGTCGATCGAGGTATCTCTGCTCAACAGCGAGCGCATGGACCTGTATGCCGGATTGTGCGGCTGGGCATTGGCCAGGGCACACGCCCGATCTGGCGATGCCGCCGGGATCGCGGGCTATCTCGGAAACGGCGATGCGTTCGACGAGGCGATCGTCGATTTCGCCTCGACCTATGCGGACCAGACAGAGCGTGACCACGCCCTGCTGCTTGCCGCCATCAAGAGTGGCAAGGTGGAAGCGGTGACGGGCAGATAAACACGATGCATCCTCGAAAGGGCGCGTGTATCCTACGGCGTGGATCACCCAGCCCGCTGGCCGATCCGCCTTGATACACGCGCCCTCCGCCGGGGGATATTGAGGACCACTATGGAATTCGAAACGATCAACGCCACGGTGATCTTCGAAGTCCTCCTGATCGGTATTGGTCCAAAGATCGCACTCGTACCGTTCCTGGAAGCAACCGCTGGAATGTACGATCGGACCAGGCAGCTCGTGGTCACCAAGATGATCACCACCGCGGGTGCCGTTGCGCTGATTTTGCTCGCGCTTGGCGAACTTCTTGCCCGGTTGCTCCACTTCTCCACCGGGGCGCTCAGTATCGCCAGCGGAATCGTCCTTATCATTATCGCGATTGGCATGGTGCTCGGTACACATGACGAAAAAGCTGGGCATACCGAGACAGGGGAAAAGGATCCGATGCAACTCGCCATGTTTCCATTGGCGATCCCATATCTCCTGAACCCGGTCGGTATCGTGGTATTGGTTACCGTCTCGGCGAAGGCATCCTCGCTGGGAATGTTCGCGGTTGTCCTGGTCGTTCTCTTCGCTGTCCTTGTACTCGACGTCCCGGTGTTTCGCTGGGAGAATCAGGTGAGCGCGCGTCTGGACGCCAATCGAATGCTGATCACGGAGAAGATCTTCGGATTCCTGCTCGCCGTTGGCCGTGCAACTGGCCCTCAACGGCCTGGCTGAGGTCGGTGTCATTGGTCTCCTAGACCACTAGTGGGTGTCCTTCGGCGAAGGGCCCGCCCGGGTGGTTGGGAGAACTCGTACGAGCATGCTGGCACGAGGCTTGGCGACCGGGTCTGGGTTCAAGCCTCTCATGAATCGCTGGAGGAATGTCATGGCGACACTATTGGCAATTACGTATCCGGACGCCGATCGCGCCAGAAAGGCAATGGATTCGATCAACTGGTCGGACTTCGACCACCTGATTGATGTGAAAGCGGCGTGCTGGATAACCAATGACAACGGGGAGCTCAAGGTGCATCCGCGAGGGCAGCATGTCGCGGGCAAGGCGGCTCTCGCTGGAGCCCTCGGTCTCCTGGTGGGCGGTCTCTTCACAATTCCAGTGGTTGGACTCGCTGCTGGCGCGGCGATAGGCGTTCACAAAGCGAAGGCCAAGGAACTCGGAATCGACGAGGATTTCGTCACGTCGGTAGGCAATCAGATCGAATCCGGAGGATCGGCCATTGTCGTACTGTTCGAGGAAGACGCCGATACCGCCAAGGCAGGCATGGACCTTGCTCAGTACGGTGGCTCAGTCCACAGTTCCGACCTGTCGCCAGAGCGGCTTGCCCGGTTCCAGGCGAGTCTCGATAAGCAAGCGAACACCGATGAGGACGCATCCAGCACCTGAAAACGCCGGATGGGATGCCTGGGTCGCCGCGGCATGTGGCTCGTGGGGCCTCGATACAAGGGTGGCGCCGGTCCAGTGGCGCGATGTCCAGATCTAGTCGTGAGCGGAAAGGCACATCGCCGTCCTCGCCCCCGCGGAACCTGGACACTTCGACTCCGGCGTGAAGGCGCGATTCTCGACATGTGGAAGCTGAAGGATTGACCATGCCACTTCAGGTAACGTCGCTCGAAGAACACTGGACGATTGTCGACGATCGGCCAATGTTCTATCGCTCCGCCACCAATGCGTCTCCTGCTGGCTCGACGCCCTTGGTGCATGTCCATGGCTTTGGGATCTCCGGCCAGTATCTCGTTCCGACGGCCGAGCGCCTCGCGCAATACCATCCTACCTATGTCCCTGACCTGCCTGGATATGGTCGCTCCCTCAACCCAAAACGTACGCTCAAGATTCCCGAGCTGGCCCACACCCTTGCGTCCTTCCTGGATGCCATCGGGATCGATCGGGTCATCCTGCTCGGCAATTCCATGGGCTGCCTGATCGCGCTGGAATTCGCCCACGCCTATCCTGACCGGATCGAGAGCGCGATTCTTGTTTCACCTGCCGGCGGTCCACACAACCAACCCATCTACCGGGGTTTGTCGCAGCTCGCGCGAGACGCCGTGAAAGAGCCTGTCCGCCTGGTGCCGGTCGCGTGCCCCGACTACATCCGGTTTGGCCCCGCGAATTCGATTCGACTATTCCGCGCGATGACCAGATATCCAACCGTGGACAGGGCCATGCAACTCGAGCTTCCAATCCTTGTCGTGGCGGGAGCAAGGGATCCGCTGGTGTCCCGGGAAAACCTGGGGATCCTGGTGGAGCGGAAACCGAACATGACATTTGTCATCGTCGAGGGCGGCGCCCACGCGCTCAACTTCAGCCACCCGGACCGCCTGGCGACCATCTTCGAGTCATGGGCCGAGCATCTGTCTCTTGGTCCTGAGGTTGACTCCGCCGGGAATATACAGATCTTCGAGTCCGATGCATCTGGCGAGGTGAAGTAGCCCAGTCAGGCTGGATTGAACGCCGAACCATGGACGTTCCCCATTGCATCGTCTCACGCGGTGAAACTGTGAAGGGCGCGAGACCAATTCCCGGCCTATGAGGAACGTATTCGTGGAGGGAGTTCTGGCGCTGGGGTGCTCGCGGCATGGCTATGCCAGGCGGTTGCCGCACCGGCATGGAGTCACCTTCCAGTCCGGCTCACCAGCATTCAGGCATGACTGTTTCCGGGCGGAAATATCGCAAGGGCGATGGATTGTGAGTTAGTCATTGGGACGCTTCGTGCGCTGGGCACTCCTGACCGTGGTGACCCAGTCCCTCATAATCTGGTTCACCAGCATGATTCTGCCCGGTTTCACCCTATCCGGTTTCAGGTCATCGGTCATCACGGCGGTTCTCCTCTCGGTAGCGCTGGCGATCGCATGGCCGTTCATCTACCTGGTGGCGGCCAAGGTACACCCGATTCTCTTTCCGCTGCTTTCGTTTGGCTTGACCGGACTGGTCGTCTTTATGGCCGGTCAGGTCGATATCCAGGGATTGGAGATCGAGGATATCTGGACCGGCATCTGGATCAGCGTCTGCCTCACGATCGGCAATGTCTTTCTCAGCACGCTCTTCTCACTTGGCGACGATCGTGGGTATAACTGGTTCGTTACCAGACCCCTCAAGCGCCAATATGCCACCACACCCAGGGACGAGTCGCCGGGGTTGATGTTTCTGGAGATCGACGGTTTAGCCGAACCGATTCTTCGCGACGCGATCGAGCAGGGGTACATGCCAACCCTGCGGAGGTGGCTGGAAACCTCAACGCACCGGATCCTGGAATGGGAGCCGGATCTCTCCTCCCAAACATCCGCCAGCCAGGCTGGCATCCTGCTCGGGAACAATACCGATATCCCGGCATTTCGCTGGTACGATAAGCAAGCGGGGAAAATCATGCTCACCAGCTCTTTGGCGACCGCCAGCGAGTTGGAACATCGTCTGTCCACCGGTCAAGGACTCCTGATCGACGGAGGCGCCAGTCGCTGGAACATATTCTCCGGTGACGCAACGGACTGCCTGTGTACGTTTAGCGCGGTTGGCGCCAGGAAGAGGACAACATCGCGAGAGTATGTCGCCTATTTCTCAAGCCCATACAGCGTCGCGCGAACGCTGGCGCTGTATGTTGGCGACGTCGTTCGTGAGCGATGGCAATCCTGGACACAGGTGAGACGAAATGAGCAACCACGCATCGACCGGCATTTCACCTATGCGCTCATCCGCGCGGGGATCACCACCGCGATGCAGGAGGTCAGCCGCTTCATGTTGATTGCCGACATGTTTCGAGGCGTGCCGGCTGTGTACAACACGTTCTTTGCCTATGACGAAGTCGCACATCACTCCGGTATCGATCGAACCGACGCCTTTCGCGTGCTCCGGACAATTGATCGCACCTTCGCCTGCCTGGAAGCAGCGGCGGAACAGGCGCCTCGTCCATATCACTTCGTCGTGCTGTCCGATCACGGTCAAAGCATGGGCGCCACGTTCAGGCAGCGCTACGGTCAATCGCTTGGCGATCTTGTCCGGGACCTGATCTCAACCGAGCACACGGTGGACGAAATACAGGGGCCGAACGAGGACGAAGGAGCGATCGACCTGGCCATGACCGAAGCGGCACGGCAGGACAGTCGCGTGAGCCGTCTGCTCAACCGTGCGCTGGGATCGCGTCTGGACAACGCCGAAGCGGACTCCAGCGCGTCCATCACCGGTGACGCGCCTGCGTCCGGGACAACATCCGCGGACCCAAACGTTGTCGTCCTTGCGTCTGGAAATCTGGGGCTCATCTCCTTTCTGGACTGGAAAGAGAGAATGACCTACGAGCAAATTGTCGATGCCTTTCCGGATTTGCTGGATACGCTCGTGCGACACGAAGGTATCGCGTTCGTGATGGTGCATTCGGAACGGGAGGGCGGAATTGTGATCGGTCCTGAGGGAACGTTCTTTCTCAGAAGTGGCATCGCGACAGGAATCAATCCCCTGCGTCAATTTGGACCGAACGCGGCGCATCACCTCCAGCGCACGGACACATTCACGAACGCGCCAGACATCCTGGTCAACAGCCTGTTCGATCCGGAGACCGGTGAGGTGGCCGCCTTTGAAGAACTCGTCGGCTCACATGGCGGGCTCGGCGGTACGCAAACCCGACCATTCGTGCTCTACCCGACAGTGTTTCCGGCGCCCGCCGGTCCAATAGTAGGAGCTCCGGCGCTGCACCGGGTTCTCAAGTCCTGGCGTGACTCCGCTCGGCACGCCTCAACTTCTCTTCAGTCTCAGACAGAATCCCCAACGTAACAAGGCCCCGATACGTACCTGGTGAAGGAGATGTCACATGTCATCGCAAATGCTCAACGACCACACATTCGCTCCGGCGAGCACCCCCTCGGCCAAGGCGGAGGCGGCTGCGTCCACAATGTCGCTGAATGGCACGATATTCAAGTCTCTTGCGCTCCTGAGCCTGACCGTACTCTTTGGCGCGATGGGATGGAGGGTTGGGCTCGAATGGTTTTCAGCATCGTCGGGTGGCCTTTGGTGGCTGGTCGGATATTTCCTGCTCATCGGCCTAACGATCGCCGCCGCATCCAATCCAGACCTCGCGTTGCCCGTTGGGCTCCTGTACGCGGTGCTGATGGGTTTCTGGATGGGGGCGGTCTCCCGCGTATACGAAGAAGAGTACGACGGTATTGTCACGCAGGCTCTGCTGGCTTCGATCTGTAGCTTCCTGGTATGCCTCGTTCTCTATCTCAGCAAAGCGGTCCGAGTGACACCAAAGCTGACAAGGGTAATCGTGACCGCCACACTCGCCATCCTCCTGATGTACATCGTCTCCTGGATACTGAGTATTTTTGGAGTTGATTTGCTGCTTTTCACCGCGCCGTCCACAGTAGGCATCGCGCTCAGCATTGGCATCTGTGTGGTTGCCGCCCTTAATCTCTTCCTGGACTTCGCGATCATTGAGAGGGGAATCGACCAGAGAGCACCGGCGACCATGGAGTGGTACGCGGCCCTTGGACTGCTCTCCACCCTGGTGTGGCTCTATGCGGAAGTCCTGCGTCTCCTGGCGTTGCTGCGAAACCGCTAATGCAATCCCCTGCTGTCCTGCACATAGCAGGACGCTCCCTGATCGTCCTCCAAACGTTGGCTCCCCCGGGTCCCTTGGCGGGGCTCCGGATGTACCCGAATCATCCAAATGGATGATTCGGGTACATCCGGACAAGACGTACTGTAGGCGAAAGCGCGGACGCTCTTTGCGTCGCCGCGCGAGTGAATTCGCTGCTCCGAGCGGTGGAAGCGAGGGAATCCCATGCAAGGTGCCAAGTTGGTTGTGATCTGGATCCTGTGTGTGATCGTGGGCGCGGCGGTGGGGTTGGGAGCCGGGTGGTTGCTCTGGAAAATCGGCTTCGAACTGATCGGAAGCGCCGTGGCCCTGGTTGGAGCTGGAGTTGGGGGCATTATCGCCTTCTTCTGGTTCATGAACTGGCAGGATAATCGGAAACAGTCGCAGGTGTAGCGCCAGACAATTCCACCGGCGAAACGGGGCTGGTTCCAGTCTCTGAATGCATCGTTGCCGACGTGAATTCCAGCGTCAGGCACTCGCTCGCCCCTGGGATACTGTCAAGTCACCTTCATTTTCTTCCGCTCTCCAGGTTCCTGTTCGACCGTTCGAGCAAACACGCGAGGGACTGGCGGTGGACTACATCATTTGATGGGTGACAATACAACGCCACGTCCTCCATGCTAACGATAGACATGAGTTTCAACGGCAGGCATCGCCTGCTCTGCGACCAATTGGACTGGATCTGGGGAACCCGGTGGTCCCCGGAAAGGTCGATTGTGGGGTCGGCGGAACGTGGAACCATCGATCAAGGAGTCTCGTGAGATGAGCAACCCACCCTCCTCGCCGGCTATAGATGATCGCGCGCCCTCGCCCTACGCGGCCGCCCGTCGCAAAATCGCTCAGCAACTCGCGATTGATCCGTACGCCTATTCGGCTGACGGCCGCGTCTTTACGTTCGAGGCTCCACTAACCCATTCGATACCCGCCGGCGAATTCGTGGAGATTCGCACCGGAAGCAGCGTCTATCTTGGCCAGGTCCTGGACGCTGAGATTCTTGAGCGGGAAGGACCAGAGTTCACGCTGCGGGGAGACGGCGGACTGAGCGTTGGCATCGAATCGATCCAGGTGAGCCAAACCTCCGTTCGCATGCGTTTCCGGAATGTGATGGGACATGGCAACATTCTCGCTCGCATGAATGGAGACGAAGCGATTGCCACTGGCGGCGCGGACACATTTGACGACGCGACCATTTCCAAGGCGTCCGTTTCGACGGTCGCCTCCTACATCGCATCGCATGGCCGCACTGGAACGCAATTGCGGATCGGGAGTCTGGCTGGATTCGCGGACGACCCACCCGCCGCCGAACTTCATGCCAAAGGCTTTGGTAGGCATTCCTTCCTGGTCGGGCAGTCTGGCTCCGGAAAAACCTATTCACTGGGTGTGATGCTCGAGCGCATCCTGGCCGACACAGACCTGCGGATCGTCATTATCGATCCCAATTCCGACTATGTGCGCCTTGGCGATCTTCGCTCACAGACCGATCCCGGTTTGCAGCAAGGCGCCGAGCGATACCGGCGGGCCGCGAGCGGAATCCGGGTAATGCGGCCCGCGAACGGCGCCAATGCTTCAGGCGATGTGCTCAAGCTCCGATTCAGCGACTTATCTCCCCGCGTGCAAGGTCTCGTACTCCAGATCGATCCGATCGCGGATCGCGAGGAGTATGAGGCGTACTGGTCGATCGTTCGGAACCTGGGGCTGAAGCATTACTCCCTTCGGGACTTGCAGGAGGCGGCGAGCAAAAGTCTCTCGGCCGAAAGCCGGCAGGTGGCATTGCGCATCGCCAATCTTGGGGTCAGCGACTGGGGTATCTGGTCAGAGAGCGGCGAGGCGTCGATCGCGGACATCGGCGACGACTGGCGGTGCCTGGTGTTCGACATCGGAGGGCTTGAGCGAGCCGAAGAGAAATCACTCGTCGCGAATGGCCTGCTCGGCTGGTTGTGGCACAAGAAAGACGAACGCGTACCGACGCTGATCGTGATAGACGAAGCCCATAACATTTGCCCCCAGGAGCCGGACGAACCAATCCAGGAGATGGCCACCCGGCGGGCAATAGCCATTGCCGCCGAAGGCCGGAAGTATGGCCTGTACCTCCTGCTCTCCACCCAGCGTCCGAGCAAGATTCATATCAACGTGCTGTCCCAGTGTGACAACCTGATCCTGATGCGCATGAACTCTTCCGAGGATATACGGACCCTCGCTGAAGTGTTCTCGTTCGTGCCTCGCCCACTCCTGGACCGATCAACCACGTTCGTACAGGGAGAAACGCTCGTCGCCGGCCAGATTACGCCAGTACCGCTGCTGGCGAACTTCGGTCAACGCTACTCCCACGAGGGCGGTACCGACGTACCCAGCTCCTGGACCCATCCGCGAGCGCCGGAATAGACAGGCGGATGACGGAAACAGACAAAGCGTGATTCGCACTCGACGGAGGGTAGTGGCATGGATTTGATTGGTGGCATCCTGGTGATCCTGTTCGGCCTGTTCATTACGCTGGCGGGCATACAGGTGTTCTTCCTATCGTTGCCCGTGCTGGGATTCTGTCTTGGATTTTTCGTTGGCGCCGCGGGGATCGAGGCTTTGTTTGGAGATGGATTCCTGAGTACGGTAACCGGTTGGTTCGCCGGCTTCGTGGTGGGGTTGCTCTTTGCCCTGCTATCGTGGTTCTGGTGGTACGCCGGTGTGTTGATCGCCGCCGGGGCCCTGGGAAGTGTGCTGGGCACGGGAATAATGGAGGCATTTGGAGTCGACTCCGAGTGGGTCATCTTCCTGGCTGGCCTACTGGGAATAGTCATCGTGGTTGGCCTGGCCCTGCTGCTGAACCTGCCGATCTACATCGTGATCGTCAGCACCTCGTTCGCGGGGGCTTCACTCCTGATTTCCGGGATTCTGCTCGTGTTCAACCAGGTGGATTTCGACGAGCTTGGACATGGCACGGCTATCGCCATAATCCAGGAGTCCTGGTTCTGGGTGATCGCGTGGGCCGCGGCAGCCGCGTTCGGCATGATCTTCCAGCTGGCGATGAGGAATGCCGTGAAGTTGCCGGAAGAGCGATGGATCACCGCTCAGGCAGCCGCCTAGGGTTTGGAATTGGCTCCCATGGCTGATAACGGCTTGTGATTCATGCCTGGACCAATGAATCGCAAAGGAGGGACGGCATTGGAAGATCGCGCGAAGAATCTCGTCACCCAGAACGCGCCATGGAACAAGTCCGTAAAGTGGCAGATTGTGGCGGTCGAGGCGGCAATCCTCGGCGTGATAGGCGCCTTTATCCTGATCGACAACGAGACCGCCGCGGACGTGATCCTCCAACTCATTGGGATCGTCCTGCTGGTGACAAGCGCGATCGTGGCGCTAGCCTGTCTTCGTCGGGCCGAGGTGACGCTCGGATTCTACGATTCCTTCCGAGCAGGAATCGGCATCACCGCCGGCGCCATAGCAACCGCCGCCTGGTGGTCTGACTACATTACCGACCATGCGGTCCGAATCATTCTGGGTTGGGCGCTGATTGCATACGCCATCCTCCACGTGGTCGGACTGGTGAGCGTTCGCGGGCGCACAGGACTCCAGCTCAGCATGCTCGTTACCAACGGATTGTCGTTGCTTCTCGGAATCCTGTTGATCACCGGCGACGATACCGCGTCCAGTGGCCGCCTGAATTTGCTGGGCACCGTGTTGCTGGTGGTCGGATTGCTCCTGGCGGCACTGGCGTACTATCTCTACAAGGAGGGATTGAAGGCGTCCGCGCCATTGGCGGACCAGGAGGGAACCGAATCGGAAGAACCCGTGGACACCCCGGCGTGATCAGCACTGGACCTGGCTCCTGACGGGTTCGCCAAATCAGTTTCTGTTGTATGGAAGGAAGGACTTCACCATGAGCACGCAGATTGAGTACATCGTTTTCGCGGTCTTCAGTGACGAGAAGAGTGCCGGGGTCGCGGCATCCGCGATCAAGAAAGCAGCTGACGAGTATTCCATTCACATCAGTGGGTTGGCCTCTGTCCACCGCGACAGTCATGGACACATTCACCTGCACGAGGTCGGCGACCTCACTGGTTCCCAGGGGGCGGTTCGTGGTCTGGCCGCGGGCGCTCTGGTTGGATTGATCTTTCCGCCCACGGTGTTGGCATCGGGAGTGGTCGGGAGCGCGATTGGGGCGTTGGTCGCCAAGTTTCACGACAAGGGATTCAAGACGGACGAACTTCACGGCTTGGGCGAGGAATTGGGTAGGGGCCAGTCCGCCGTCATATTCGTCGGTGATGAGGTCGCCCAGACGGCTCTCGCCGATGAGTTGAAGGACGCAACCGTTACGCAGCGCCCGCTGACCCCGGAGTTGAAGGAACAGGCTACGGCGGACGAAGCCGATTCCGAGAGCACGGACGAAGCCGATTCCGAGAGCGAGGCCGACGCCGGTTCCGAGACCAAGGCCGAGGCCGATCCCGAGACTAAGTAAGAACGGCGCCGGGACGTCGCACACGGTGCGACGTCCCCCACCCTGACGACAGGCCCGGCTGTTTCCTACAGCCGGGCTCTTGTCCAATCATCCGGAATCCGGGTGGATCGACGTGAAACGGCGCCTGTCTCGATGTCCCGTGTCCTGCCGGCTGTGTACGAGTAGGGGCAGCCACACGCTCGCCTTCGGCTCGCTGGGCTGCCCTGTCTCTATCCGGACTCCGTGCGTGTCTGACCTTCGCGCTCCATGTGGATGTGCTCGATCAGTGCGCGCGGGCAAAACGGTTGCCACACTCCGCGAGCAACGGATTGCACTCGCCGGCTTCCAATCGGTCGGACCGGCACGATACGGAATCCAGGAAACCAGGAGCGCACCTATCTGGTGACAGCGAATCGAGCGTCTTCGTCCGTGGTGGATATGCACGTCACAGGTCGGGACGGACTCCTCCGGGAACACCCCGATGCACGCCGCCGCTACCAGGAATGCCACGCATTCATCCGGATTCCGGACAAGAGGCCGGAATGCGTCTCAACCGGGTTGGACATCCTCAAGCTCCTCGTTGCCGCGACATTGGCTGTGAACGTTATGTAAGCGCAGGACTGAGAGAGATGATGGACGACCACGATGTGCCATCGGAAGAGACAATAGGCCAGGAGGAGCGGCGGATCACCCGCGAGCGTCAACTGCAGAATGCCGCGCGGTTCACCGCCATCGCTGGCATCGTCTACGCTGTATTGTTCATCACCTCCCTATGGCTGCTCACCGATACACCAAGGCAGGGATCGACTGACCAGGAGATCATCGCCTTTTACAACTCGGACAAACTCCGCACGGTCTCCCTCGTTGCGCTCTACCTGATGCCATTCTCTGGAATTGCCTTTCTCTGGTTTATCGTTTCGCTTCGAATGTGGATCACCACCCGCGTCGAAAGCCGGGTAAACATGCTCTTCTCCAATGTTCAACTCGTGAGCGGGATCGTGTTCCTCGCTCTCCTCTTCAGTGCCGCCGCCGCACTGTCGATGACGTCAATCGCCATGGACGTTGGCGGTCATGAACTGAACCCCGCCATGGCCCGTGAATTCCCTCCGTTTGGAGGCGCGTTGTTCTATGTTTTCGCCACGCGAATGGCGGCAATGTTCGTGTTCACCACAACCAACATCGGGCGCTCCAGCAAGATCATTCCAGGCTGGTTCGTCGTCGCCGGTCTCTTGGTGGGCATCACCATGCTCCTCACGGCATCGTTCAACCGAGCCCTGATCCTGGTGTTTCCGATATGGGTGTTCACGCTTTGTGTGCTGATCCTCATCCACGCTCGGCAGTCAGCCAGGGTACACAGGGCCCGGTCTGTTCGCGTCGTGCCGGATGTTCCCGGTGACCGGCACGGCTGAGGAGCGAGAACCGCGGCACGCAACGTTCCTCCTCGGTTCACGTTGCGCGACCACGGGTGGTGGTCGACGAGGAGCCCAGCCCAACCGCCAGCTCGCGAACAACGCGGCATCAACGGCGCGGCCGCGGCCCTTTGTACCGTATCCCGGATTCAGGGTGGATATGAGATGACGCGGGCTTCCCGGATCGGCGCTCACATGAGCGAACCAGAGACCGGGACTGGGGCTGACCGGGACAATCCGCTCACGGCGGCGGGTCCGGGTGGCCTCCAGGCGGGATCAATCTGGCCCTGACCTATCCCCCTCACGCCAGAAAACGTGGACTGGGTTCGAATACATCTTTGGAGTGATCCCGGTACGCCCGCTCTCGGAATAGGGTAGTTGCATCACAACTGGATCAATGCCAGTTCTTACTGACTCGCGACTATCCGGTATGGGCTGTTCTGTCCCGTCCCGACACGGAGAATTCTCCTGATGGCAACACTCACGGCAATCAAGTTCGCGACTCCAGAAGGCGCGCAACAGGCGCTAGGCATATTGCAGGAGGAGCAAAAGCAACAATTGCTCCAGATCGATGACGCGGCCACTGTTTCCTGGCCAGTTGGCGCAAAGAAGCCCAAGACCAAACAGGCAATAAATGCGGCGGGCATTGGCGCGCTTGATGGCGCCTTTTGGGGAATGCTGTTTGGGCTGATCTTCTTCATACCATTTCTGGGAGCCGCCATAGGAGCGGGAATGGGCGCCCTGGCTGGTTCACTGGCCGATGTCGGGATCAATGACTCCTTCATCAAGCAATCCCGCGACCAGATCACCGAGGGCACATCGGCTCTGTTCCTGCTCAGCGAGAGCGCCGTGGTCGAACGTGTGCTTGACGGCCTCAAGGACCTGCCCGCGCATGAGTTGATCGCCAGTAATCTGTCCAGCGAGCAGGAAGCCCGCCTCAAGGAAGCTTTCGCACACCAATAGTCGATGCGACCTCCTGGTACATGCCGAGGAGGTCGCATCTCTTCCATCCCCATCCGTTGGATCAGTGCCCTCGCCACTCATACCGGCATACCAACGTGTCTGTGGTGTTGACGGAAGCCGTGTCTGGATCCCTATCGCGACTACTTCGTTGGTCGCGATACCGCCATCGGTATGGAGTGTAGAGTATGGAATTCACCGACCTGGCCTGGGGCGCGATCGTAATCGTTGCGGGCGTCTTCATTAGTGTTTATGGCAGCATGCTCTTCAAGTTCGCGCTGGCCGCGATGGGATTCAGCATCAGTTTCATCGCCGCCTGGACATTGCTGGACAGCCAGGACGATGCTGTCCGAATCCTGATCTCCCTCGCCGCCGGAGCGATCGGGGCCATTCTGCTCTATACCCTGGCCCGATTCGGCCTGTATATCGCGGGGGCGATTCTCGGCCTCGTGCTGGCGATATGCGTCGGTGGAATCATTGATATTTTAGGGTCCAAGCCGGATAGTATCGTGATGTGGATACTGGCCATCGGCGGAATCGCGGGTGGTGGATTCCTTGGTCCTCGTTTGGGTCAAATGATCGTTATCCTGGCCACCTCGGCCGCGGGAGCATACCTGATCATCGCTGGACTGCAGGTTTGGTATTCGTCTCGACTAGCGGGCAATCTGGATGACCCGACTCAAACCCTGGCCCAGAAGTTGACGCTCACCGTTTTCCTGATCTTCTTCTCGCTCAGCGCGTTGAGCCAGTTCAGTTCCAGCCGTCTCATGCAACGGGTACTCAATTAAATGCGCCTTGAAGGTGACATGAACCAGTGTCGCCAGGCGACAGCGCCCAGAAGGATGTTCGCCGCTTTCCTGATCGCGATCCTCGTTGCCATCGGATGGACTGGGACACCGGGTGCACTGAGCGCTCAGGAAGCGGCATCCGTTTCGGCCGAGCAACAGCTCATCGACCGGTATGCCCCGATAGCTGGGTTGAAAACGCAGACGGCCGAATGCGATTCCGATGGCGAGCCGTACGTCCCCGCTCCGATCGAAGTATGGGTCGGAGACTCCCAGGTGGCCCTCAAGCATGCCGAAGACGGTGGCTCCTCCAGCACCGACCCCGTCATCATCCAGGGCCCGACCAGCGCTGACCTGTACGGTCTGGGTGAAGACTACTATCTGGATTTCCCCGGTGACCCTCGCGATCCGGAATGCGACTATGAGCGTTGGTCCGCCTCCAGGATGGATGGGCTGGCGCCGACGACGTACGCCCATATCAAGAGCAACGGCCTGGATCAACTGGCGGTCCAGTACTGGTTCTTCTACGTTTATAACGACTTCAATAACAAACACGAGAGCGACTGGGAAATGATACAGTTGGTGTGGGATGTGCCAACTGTCGAAGAGGCGTTGCAAACTGACCCGGTGGCCATAGCTTTCGCTCAGCATGAGGGGGGCGAAACGGCGAAGTGGACCGACGGCAAGGTCCAGAAGGATGGCGATCACGTCATCTTCTACTCGGCTGCCGGCAGCCATGCCAGCCAGTACGGGAGTGCCGTGTATCTGGGATGGGGCGAGAACGGAACCGGGTTCGGCTGCGACACTACAACTGGCCCAACCACGCTGGTACCCCTTGATGCCGTGCTCCTGCCAGATGAAATGCCGTCGCAGGGCGACGAGTTCGATTGGCTCACCTACGAAGGCCGCTGGGGTGAACGTCAGCGGGGACATTACAACGGTCCGACCGGTCCACGAATGAAACCGCAGTGGCTATCGCCTTTTACCTGGCAGGAAGGGCTCCGCGACTCAAGCACGGAAGTGCCGGGCGCGTCCACGTTTGGCCCGGGTCCCACGGAGCTGTTCTGTACGATTTCCACGTTCGGGTCCACACTCTTCACCGTTCTCGGGACCAACCCCTTGGCGGTCATCGTCTTCGTGGCTGTCCTCATTGGCGGCATTGGCGCCTTGTACGCACTAGCCAAGACCACGATCGGTGAAGCGTGGTCGTTGTATCGGCGTCACTGGCGCACGTTTGGACTGATCGGACTGATCCTGATCCCGATCGGTCTGATCTTCAATGGGTTTCAGTACCTGGTCACCTCGATACCGCCGGGCAAGCAACTCTTCGAGATGATGAACGAAGGCAGTGAAACCGGTAGCCTCACCGCGGCAATCCTCGCTGGCACGCTTCAGCACCTCGTCGGTTTCAGCATAGTGGGACCGGCAGTCATCGCTGCGTACCAGATGCTGGAACGCAATACGGAGGCTCCGGCGGGTGACGTCTACCGGTCGGCGGCGCGGCTATGGCCGGCTACCGCGCGAGCGGTGCTGTTGATGCTGCTGGTGATCGTCCCCCTCAGCCTGACGGTCATTGGGATTCCCGTGGCGATCTGGCTTGGCGTCCGCTGGTTCTTCATTCCGCAGGCGGTCATGCTCGACGGACTACGTGACCGTGCCGCGCTTCGCCAGAGCGCCGAAATCGTGGGTCATGGACGCCGGTGGCTCAAAGTGGCGGGGATAGGACTGTTCCTCATCATTTTTGGCGCAGCGCCGGGACCTCTGGTGGGATTGATTTGCCTGATCATCGGTTCCTCGAGTGTCACCTTTGCCAATAGCATTAGCAGTCTGGTCTATGCAACGTTCCTCCCATTCTCGATCCTGGGTTTCACGATCCTTTACCGGGACCTTCAAGCGCGGCGCGCCCCGGTCCCAACGGAGAGGCCTGAAGATTTCCAGATCGAAGGCGATCCAACCGTGACCCCCGCGACCGCGGGTTGACGACCGGCCGGAGCAGCGTGACGAACCGTAACGGCGCCGCCGCCTCGTCGCGTGCGAAAGCACCCAGCGGCGCCATGTGCTGGGCGCCTCATACGGAAGCCGGGTGAATCGACGGGAAACCGCGTGTGTCTCGATTTCCCGTCTCTGCTGACGGCGCGCGTGGAGGGGCAGCCACACGCTCGCCTTCGGCTCGCTGGGCTGCCCTGCCTCTATCCAGATTCCGTATCAGTGGCCCAGGAGACAGCCAGTGAGTGACCCTGACAACGGGACGATCGAAATCGAGCACGATCAACTGGCAAGGGAGGAACAGGTAAGGCTGTGGAACGAGCGATACAGCCTCAAGAGATTCCTCACCGAGAATGACAAGATTTTCCCGCCACTAAGCCTGTTCACGGCATTGACGGTTTTTTCCCGTACCATTGATATGACTGCCTTTGCGTCGAGTCTCGCGTTTCTGTTCCTGGTGACCACAACCCTCATGTATTTCGAACTGCGAAGTCACTTTCCCGACGGGCTCAAGCTCGAATGGAAGCTGGATTATCCCGTTTCTCGCGTCACCTTCCTCAGGAGTCATCTTGGGAATCGTCTGGCGTGGTTCTCTGTCCTGCTCGATTTCTCGATACTGGCTCTCGCGCTCTATACGGTCTATGAGTTCTGGTATTTGTGGGGCGGGATCACCATGGGGATCCTGTTGGTTGTGGCGCTTCACAAGCTGTGGGTGATCGTCCATGGCCGGGCCAGCCGGTCCTGGCGCGGCCTGGCCCGCGTGTCCGCCTACGTCGCGGAGCGAACCTGGCTCAACGTACTGATCCGGACAGTTTTCCTGGCGCTCTGCTACTGGATCTCGTTTGGTCTGTTGGGACATCTTGCTGATGACTTCGGCACGGTGTCCAGGATTATTGTGCTGGCCCTACGAGCCGCGACGGTGGTCCTGACCGTGCTCCTGGTGTGGTCATTTCGACCACACTGGAAGGAGGACAGCAGCCTAATGAACCGAATAACGTCCGGTGACTTCGTTTTTGGAAGCATTGGCGATCTCAAGTCGATCACCGAGGCAACTGGCGATCCTCTTCTGCTCATCGTAACTGACAGGCTCGAACGGGTGGAGAGCGAAGCAGGCGGAGCAGCGACCGTGGAGGACATCACGATCATCACGGGTTCTCGCCCGGGAGAGTTGACCGTACGATACGCGCGGCGGGATCAAGGCCAACTCAATCCTCAATCCCCGGCTGCACGGGAACAAACGGAGGTCACTGGCTGAGAAACAGAAAAGCGGTCCGGGTACCGCGGTATCGCGCAAGACTGCATCGCTGGCGCACGATTGCCGAACCGTGTTCCGTATGACACCGATCCCGGATGCCCTTGATGCCGATGCAACATGGCGTCCGGCCGTTCACGCCCCAGGCGCGCTCGCTCCCATTGCGATCGGGGGTTCCACTTCCCGCATCCGCCCCGTCTGGTGGAACTCCCGGAGCCGTCGAACACAGGGTTCGATATCGAACCCATTGGCCGCCAGCCAGCAATGACTGTAGTACGTATCCAGGTACCGCTCTCCCGGATCGCAGGCCAGGGTCACAATCGACCCGGTTTCGCCGAACTCCACCATCTCCGCCGCCAGCATGAACACGCCGTGCAGGTTCGTCCCGGTCGAGCCCCCATATCTCCGCCCGGTCACTTCCGCCAGGAAGTGCATCGCACCGTACGACTCGCAGTTCTTCACCTGGATCATCCGGTCGATCACCAGGGGATTGAACGACGGCTCCACCCGCGGGCGCCCAATCCCCTCGATGCCCGACCCGCGGCACTCCTTGCCGGCCCGATCGACGCCCATGAAACAGTCGTAGAACACCGAGTTCTCCGGGTCCACCACGCACAATTTCGTGTCATACCCCCGATACCTGATGTACCGGCCGATCGTGGAGGACGTTCCACCAGTCCCCGCCCCCACCACGATCCATCGCGGGACCGGGTCCGGTTCCGCGCTCATCTGGGTAAAAACGGACTCCGCGATGTTGTTGTTGCCTCGCCAATCCGTCGCCTGGGCCGCATTGGTGAACTGGTCCAGGTAATACCCGCCCGTCTCCATGGCGATCCGCTCCGCCTCGGCATACACCTGCGAACCGTCTTCCACGAACCGGCATACCCCACCGTGGAACTCGATCTGCTCGACCTTGACTTCCGACGTCCCGCGCGGCATCACCGCCACAAATGGCAACCCCAGCAACCGCGCGAAATAGGCCTCCGACACCGCGGTGCTCCCGGATGACGCTTCGACAAGCGTGGTCCCTTCGTCGATCGCTCCGTTGCAGAGCCCGTGCAGGAACAGCGACCTCGCCAGCCGGTGCTTCAGGCTGCCCGTCAGGTGAGTGGACTCATCCTTGATGTACACCCGGATGCCCGGCGCGCCCGGCAACTCCAGCGGCACCAGATGCGTGTCCGCCGATCGCTGGAAGTCCCGCTCGATTGTCCACACCGCGTCATGCACCCACGATCTCGCCATCGTCGCCACCCTTCTCGCCATGCCAGCCAGGGGACTCTCCGTCGAGCCCGGCATGATCGCAACGATACACCCCAATCTCGTCCAAAGTCCGTCATCGTGACACTACCGCGTCTCCAGAGTCTCCAGGGTCAGGGCCGCCGTCACTAGCGCCAGGTGCGAGAACGCCTGCGGGAAGTTCCCCAATTGCTGACCCGCCACCGGTTCGAACTCTTCCGCCAGCAGGCCAAGGTCGTTCTGGAGTCCGCAAAGCCGGTCAAACAACTCCTCCGCTTCCGCCTGCCTACCCTGCAACGCCATCGCCTCCACCAGCCAGAACGAGCAGGCCAGGAATGCCCCCTCCCCAGCCGGCAGGCCGTCAACTCCCTCAACCTCGGTGCGGTACCGGTTCAGCAGGCCATCGACCGACAACTCACGCTGGATCGCGTCGACCGTCGACACGATCCGCGGGTCATCCGCCGGCAGGAACCCCATGATCGGCATCAGCAATAGGCTCGCATCGAGTTCATCCAGGCCGTAGGCCTGCGTGAATGCCTGCTTTTCCTCACTCCATCCCCGATCCAGGACTTGCGCCTTGATCTCGTCACGCGTACGGCGCCAGTCGTCCACCGGACCAGACATCCCGAACTCCTCATTCAGCTTCACCGCCCGGTCGAACGCCACCCATGCCATCACCTTCGAGTGGGTGAAGTGACGCAGCGGCCCACGCACCTCCCACAACCCCGCGTCTTCCAATTGCCACCCGTTCTCCAGCCAGGCCAGCATGTGCCGCATGAGGGCCGAGGCGAAATGCGATGGCGGCGCTCCATGCACCAGCGAGAGATACAGCGCGTCGATCACCTCTCCAAACACATCCAACTGGAGTTGATGGGACGCCGCGTTGCCAATTCGCACCGGTCGCGAATTGGCGAACCCCGGCAGGTGATCCAGCTCGTACTCTTCCAGGCGGCGCTCACCCGCGATGCCATACATGATTTGCAGGTTCGGCGCATCCCCGGCGATGGCCCGCAGCAGCCAATCCCGCCAGGCCATCGCTTCATGGTTATGGCCGGCCTTGAGCATCGCGACCAGTGTCAGCGATGCGTCCCGCAGCCAGCAGAACCGGTAATCCCAGTTCCGCACCCCACCCAGTTGCTCCGGCAGGGAGGTGGTCGGCGCGGCCACGATTCCGCCGGTCGGCGCGTAGGTCAGCGCCTTCAGAACCAGCAGCGACCGGCGCACCAGTTCATCCCTGGGGCCACTTCCCCGCGTCCTCGACGACCAATCCGTCCACCAATGCTCCGTGATCGCGAGGGCGGCGAACGGATCGATCTTCGGCGGCAGGGCTTCGTGCGAAGGAAACCAGGTCAGGTCAAACGTCGCCTTCGATCCCTCCGTCACGGTGAAGGTCGACCGGGTGGCCATGTCCTCGCCACGCATCTCGGCCGACGTACGCAGGGCCAGTGCATCCGGCCCAGCAATCGCCAATCGAGTGTTATTGATCCGCCGCACCCAGGGAACCACCTGCCCATATTCGAACCGGATCTTCACCTCCGATTCCATCGTGACCGTGCCCTCGACACCCTCCACGATCCGCACGATATCCGCGGCATGGTCGCGTACTGGCATGAAGTCGATCACGCGCACCACGCCCTCCGCGGTCCTGTGCTCCGTTTCCAGGATCAGGGTGTCGCCCCGGTACCGGCGGGTCGTCTCGATGCATGCTTCCGCCGGCGCCAACAGCCACCGGCCGTGGTCCGGGGTGCCGAGCATGGCCGCGAAGCAGGCGGGCGAGTCGAACCGGGGAAAACAGCACCAGTCGATCGAGCCTTCACGGCTGACCAGCACCGCGGTGTGGAGGTCCCCAAGCATGGCGTAGTCTTCTATGCGTGGCATCGATGCTCCCTGGTTGACTATCCCGTTCGCAACGGATCGTCCATGGCAATACGTGGCTTTGGGCACGATCAGTACACACTACAATACAAGCCACTTCAATCTCGCTCCCCCGAACGGTCGATTCAACCAAGGGTTGCTTCCATGACCTCCTCTCTCTCCGGCATCCATCACGTCACCGGCATCTGCGGCGACCCCCAGGCGAATGTCGATTTCTACACCGGGGTCCTTGGGCTGCGGCTGGTCAAGCAAACCGTCAACTACGAAGACCCCACCACCTGGCACCTCTATTACGGCGATGCAGCTGGCTCACCGGGCACGATTCTGACCTTCTTCGCCTGGCCCGATGCCCCCGCTGGCCAGGCCGGCATTGGCCAGTTTGGCTCGATCGCCCTCGCCGTTCCCTCCGGGGCATTCGGCTTCTGGATCGAACGCCTCCTCGCCCGCGGCGTCCGGCACACCCACCCCGCCACCCACTTCGGCGAGCGGTTCGTCTCCTTCCGCGATCCCGACGGCCTCACCATCGAACTCGTGGCCACCACCGCCCCGCCATCGGAGACCGCCTGGGACCAGGGCGGCGTACCGGCGGATCGCGCCATCACCAGAATCCACGGAGCCGGCCTCTGGACCCAAGAGAGCAACAACTCGGATGCCTTCTTCACCGGCAAGCTGGGGTTCGCGTCCGCCAGCCGCCAGGCCGAGCGGCACCGGCTCACGGTGGGCGAAGGTTCCAGCCGCGCCCACCTGGATCTCCTGCAGACCACCGGTCTCTGGAACGGGACCATCGCGGTGGGAACCATCCATCATGTGGCCTGGCGAACTGCAAACGAGGAGCGGCAGATCGAGTGGCGGGATGCTCTCCAGTCCGAAGAGGTCGAAGTGACCGAAGTCCGCGATCGCTCCTATTTCAGGTCAATCTACTTCGATGAACCAGGCGGCGCGCACCAGGAAATCGCGACCGATGGTCCAGGCTTCGCGATTGACGAGCCGCCCTCCGAACTCGGCTCATCGCTCAAGCTCCCCGGCTGGCTGGAGAGCACCCGCCTCGGTCTCGAAGGCTCCCTGCCTCCCATTCATATCCGGTAGTTTCCCGCCTCGGAACCACCGTCCCTCCGGTCGGCTCTCCGCGAATCGCACCACGTCCAGACACCCACTTGTCCTGGGCCGCGCTTTATGCAATACTCGCGCTCATTGCCACGCAACTCATCATTCGCGGTCGCAAGCCGCTCCGGCGGGCCCCGCTCATTCGACTTCTCGAAATGGAGAGAGGAAATCGATGACTCGTCGTATCCTGGCGCGATCGTGCGCCGCGGTTCTGCTTGCCTTGCTTCTCGGCGCGATCCAAATGGAATCGTCCCTCGCATCGCCCGCGCATTCCAGCGGTTCGAGTTCCACCTTCCTCGCGGTGGATTCCGACGGCGACGGAATTCCCGACGACCTCGACCCGGACGACGATAACGATGGCATCCCTGACAGCGATCAGGGCGGTCAAGGCGTCAGTTCCGGCAACGGTCCCCTTCCCGATTCCGACAGCGACGGCATCACCGATGATATGGACCCCGACGACAACAACAATGCCGTCACCGATGAGAACGAGCCCGCGCCTTCAACTTCCGGAAGTAACGCATCCAACCCTGGCTCTCCGTCCAGCACCAACCCGGATTCGTCCGGAACCCAGCCGCTGGTCATGGCCCTACCGGTCACCGGCGCGGGAGAGTCCAGAACATCCGTGGCCGCGCATTTGGCCGTCATCATGGCCTTCTCCGCCTGTGCGGTGGCGGTTGCGTCCAGCCGTCGATTCGTTTCCAGGCATGCACCCGCTGCCCGGCGAGTCAACCCATTCAGATGAAATTCGGGCCGAAGTCCTGTTGTCGTCAACAACATGATTTCGGCAGTTTGGGCATTCTCAAGTTGCCTGCTGGTCCACCGTTCCGCTCACTTCACTATCACTCGAAAATGGTGCTCCCGGGTTCCCGCGACAACACGCGTCGAAATTCATGTATGGAATGTACGGACACAACTGGCGCGACCGTGTATACTCGTCAAATAGGTCGTGTAGCGCGCTACGATACCGTTCGGGTCGTGCCGCTTGCGCCCCCCGCCAGTCCCTCTGGGCTGGCGGGATTCGGTACGCATCCGCCGAGGACGTTCGCGCGGAGCAAGTCTTTTCGCTCAGCTCGCCCGGGCCTGCCTGGTACCAGCGGCTTGAGGAGGTGGCAACGTGGTCTTCCGACGAGACAATAAGGTCGACTCGTTCCAACGCCAGATGAGTGCTCTCCGAAACCAACTCGGAACCACTGGCGAGGAGTTGGACGAACCGAGGGACGATATGCCCGAGCTGGATGACGACCAGTTCGACAATTCCGCCTATCGCTCGCAACCCGCTACGGCTGAACAGGACGCCGGCGCCTACAGCTTTGGTAACTACCCGGCCCAATCCGGCCAGACCCCTCAGGAACCGCTCGACGAGGACGCCCCAGCGATCCCCGAAATGCCTGCGGCCGACGGCCTGATCAGCGTCATTTCCTCGGATGCCACCTGGAAGGGCGAGATGTCGTCCGAAAACAGCATCCATGTCTTCGGCAAGGTCGAAGGCGTCCTCACCGCCCGCGAAGACATCTGGATCGCCGAGGGCGCCGAAGTCGATGCAACCGTCAATGCATCGCGCATCGTCGTCGGCGGTTCTCTCAGTGGCAACGTCACCGCCACCAGCCGGCTCGAAGTCCTGCCCACCGGGCAGGTCTCCGCCGAGGTCACGTCATCCATCTCCGTCGTGCATGAGGGAGCCAACATCAACGGGAACTTCCACGTTGGCGGAAACGGCGGCGAAAGCCGGTCGAACAGCACCACGGTTGTCCAACGCAGGGCCCGCTCAGCCTCCTGATCCTGGTCGCCCGCGTCTCCACGCCACTGAAAGGAACTCTTCGCGATGTCGATGCGCACCTACGATGCAACCAGTTACGCCTCCCAGGGCGACTACCCTACCGATAGCCAGCAGGACGACTCGGTGAGCGTATTCGATCGATACTCCAGCTTCGATGGCACCTTTAACCTCACCCGCGATCTGCGCGTCGAAGGCCAGGTCAAGGGCACCATCAATTGCCAGGGCACCCTTTTCGTCGCCCAGGGCGCCTCGGTGAACGCCACCGTCGAAGCCGAGAATCTCACGGTTGCCGGCGACCTCGACGGGGATGTCACCTGCCGGGGACGACTCCAGATCCTCTCCACCGGCAAGGTTAACGGCAAGCTCATCACTTCCACCCTCATCATCAATGAGGGCGCTGTCTACGAGGGCGAGCTGGTGATGGACAACGGCCGTGCTTCATCGTCGTCCCCTCGCGAGCTATCTCGCACCAGGCTCACGCCTCCGGCCGCATCCAGTTCCGCCGAACCCACCCGTCCTTCCGCCGAGCCGTCGACCACTGGCGCCAGCAGCAGCACGTTCATTCGACGGTTCGGTGGCCAGGAGACATCCTGGGACAACACGGACACCGGGGCCGAGCAGGAATCGAACCCATCGTATTAGGGGGGTGGCCCACGAATGTGGCTATCCGCCGTGTCATGGAAAGCGGCTGGAACGCGATACCATCCCTCTGGCCGGAGGATTCCTTATGTCATATGGAGCGCCGATATCTCCCGGAATCCACGGATACGCGTGCTATACTCCAATCGCTCATGTGCCATGTTTGCGCAGACAGAGCGCACCCGGATTCATCGCCATTCTTCCGCGAATGCGACATCCATCCGGAATACTGCCTCCGCTTCACGCATTCATTCGTTCTGGGTGAACCGCGGTGGCCGGCGGTCAGGAGTCCGGAACCGCCTCTGGCTGGGCCCGGTCCCGGTAATTGAGTAGCCCTCCCAAGTGATAGCAGGTTGAGCCATCGTGAAACCGCCACAGAACCCATTTACCGAGATGTTCAAGGCCTGGCCGTCGCCTTTCCCGGCGCTCGCCGCGGCCGATGCAGGATCATCGTCCACATCGCCATCTCAAAGGCAGTCTCGCCGGGGTGGTTTCATGCTGTTCGCCTCCGGTGGGCCCAGCGGACCCGATGATGGCGGCTACGACGATGACGACGTCTATTACGACGAGGAACCGCAACAAACACGCCGGGCGCCCGGTGCGAGCCGCGGCGCCACACCCGAAACCGGCAATCAGGGCGACGGTTCGGGCGGCGGCCGCCAGCGTACCGTTCAGTACCAGCCTGAAGAACGCTACTGGACCGAGTACCTCCGCATAGCGCTCCCCATTCTCGGCCTGATCCTCATGATCGGCCTGCTCTGGTACTGGGCATTGCAACTGACCGGCGACGACAACGGTGACGATCCCACGCCTACCGACCCTCCCGGCACCACCGAGGTCATCGCTCCCGAGGCAACGCCAACCACCGAGCCGACCGAGGAAGTGATCGTGCCAACGCCGACCACCGAGCCCACCGAAGAGGTCGGTTTGACTCCGGAAGACGAAGAACCGACCGAAGAATCCGGCGATGGTGAAATCCGGATTGGCTCCGCCGTGATCGTCACCGAAAACCTCAACTTGCGTGACGAGGCCACAACCGCGGGCAGTGCGGTCGTTCGCCAGCTTGAAGCCGGTGAAGTTCTCTCCATCGAAGACGGACCGTTCGAGGCCGACGGCTTTATCTGGTGGGAGGTCATCGTCGAGGAAACCGCCGAAACCGGTTACGTGGTGCAGGACTTCATCGAACCCGCTGGATAGCCCATTTCGCTAACCAGGACACAGGAAAACGACCCGGCTGGGATTGCTCAGCCGGGTCGTTCCTTCAGCATGCAACTCCTCGCCAATCAGGTGGTCGCGCGGGTGCAAACCACTACGCCACGTCGCCTCCATCCAGACCTCGAAATCCCTCATGCAAGCTTCGCTTTACAGATGCTATAATTCGTCCCGGCTTGGCGACCGCCAGGCTATCGATTCTGCACGCGTTGCGACTACGTTCGGTGTGCCAGGTTCGTTTCGTCGAACCGGTTCGATCGTGGGCTGACCAGCGCGGAAGCACAACACACAAGGAACGCGTTAAATGGCCCAGGCAACGGATGCACGCAATCCGCGCGTAAGTCTCAAGGCACTGCTCGAAGCAGGTGTCCACTTCGGTCACCAGAAGAACCGCTGGAACCCGAAGATGAAGCCCTTCATCTTCGCCGAACGCAACGGCATTCACATCCTCGACCTCCAGCAAACGGTCCCTCTCCTCGAGCAGGCCCACGAGCTGGTGAGCGATATCACCGCCAAGGGTGGTCATATCCTCTTCGTCGGCACCAAGAAGCAGGCCCAGGAAATCGTCAAGCAGGAAGCCGAACGCAGCGGCCAGTTCTTCGTCAACCGTCGCTGGCTGGGTGGCACGCTCACCAACTTCGTCACCATCCGGACCCGACTCCGCCACCTGAACGACCTCATCTCCGAGAGCGAAACCGGAGCCTGGAACTACCTGCCCAAGCAGGAAGGCGCCGCCAAGCAACTCGAACTCGAGAAGCTCCAGCGCACGCTCGGCGGCATGCGGGACATGACCCAGCTTCCTGGCGCTCTGTTCATCATCGATCCCCGGCGCGAGCATCTCGCCGTCCACGAGGCCAATCGCCTCGGCATTCCCATCATCGCCATGGTCGACTCCAACACCGATCCCACCCCGATCGATATCGTCCTCCCCGCCAACGATGATGCCATCCGCTCCGTTCGTCTCATCACCGCCGGTGTCGCGAATGCCGCCATCGCTGGCCGCCTCGAACGCGAAAGCCTCACCGGCGAGGGCGGTGACTTCGCGGCCGCGGTCGATTCCGCCGGCGACCTCTTCACCGAAGCCGGAGAAGAAGCTGCCACCAATGAGGAAACCGCTCCCGTCACGGCCGATTCCGGACGCTCGGAAGAAGAGTAGATCCCAGCTTCTCCAATCAAGCGGGGCGACCCACCGGCTGCCCCGCGCAACCACAACGACGTGAGGTAACACAACATGGCAATCACCACTGAAATGGTCCGCGCCCTCCGCGATGAGACCGGCGCTGGCATCATGGACAGCAAGCGTGCCCTTGAGGAAGCCGGCGGCAACGTCGAGAAGGCAAAGGAAGTTCTCCGCCAGCAGGGTCTCGCCCGCGCCGGCAAGAAGTCCGACCGCAGCGCCCTCCAGGGCCTCATCGAGCCGTACATCCACGGTGGCGGACGCATCGGCGCCCTGATCGAAATCAACTGCGAAACCGACTTCGTCGCCCGCACTCCCGACTTCCAGGCCCTCGCCCACGATGTCGCCATGCAAGTCGCCGCCATTCCGCCGCGCTACGTCTCCGCCGGCGATGTGCCCGAGGCCGACCTCGCGGGCCTCGAGAAGGAATTCGGTGGCAAGGATGAAGCCTTCAAGCAGGTCGTCCTCCTGGAGCAGGCGTTCATCAAGGATGCCAAGAAGACCATCGCCGACGTCATCAACGAAGGCATCGCGAAGCTGGGCGAAAACATCGTCATTCGCCGCTTCTCCCGCTTCGAACTAGGCGAAGGCCAGTCCGAAGACGCTCAGGACGCCTAAGCATCACCCCCACGACGCCGCTTCCAACCGGGAGCGGCGTCTTCTCATGTCCGGCTCCCGGCCAACCCAGCCAGCGAAAGGAACCCCATGGCGAGCTCATACAACCGCGTCCTGCTCAAACTCAGCGGTGAATCATTGATGGGCGGCAGCCAGTTTGGGATCGACCCGCACGTCGCTCAGGAAATGGCCCGCCAAATCAGCTCCGTCCACAATCAGGGCGTTCAACTGGGCATCGTCATCGGCGGCGGCAACATCTGGCGCGGTCTCTCCGCCAGCGCCCGGGGCATGGATCGCGCCACCGCGGACTACATGGGAATGGTCGCCACCGTCCTCAACGGCCTCGCACTGCAGGATGCTCTCGAGCACGAAGGCGTTCACACCCGCGTCATGACCGCCATCGCCATGCACGAGGTAGCCGAGCCATACATCCGGCGTCGCGCCATTCGCCACATGGAGAAAGGCCGCGTCGTCATCCTCGCCGCCGGCACCGGCAACCCCTACTTCACCACCGACACCGCCGCCGCCCTCCGGGCGCTCGAACTCGATGTCGATGTCATCCTCATGGCCAAGAATCGCGTCGACGGCGTGTACTCCGCCGATCCCCGCACCGATCTCGAGGCCACCCGCTACGAGCACATCACCCATCAGTTGGCCATCGAGCGGGACCTTCGCGTCATGGATGCCTCCGCCCTCGCCCTCTGCCGCGACAACGACCTGCCCATCCTCGTCTTCGATATCACCGCCACGGACGCTATTACCCGTGTTGTCAGGGGCGATCGGGTGGGCACTCTGGTATCCTCTCAACCACCTGTTGATTAAGGAACGTCAGCCCGCCTGGTCGACATCGCGGCCGGCCCGGTTGATACTCCCAGGGTAGACGAAAGGGATTCCCCAAATGATCGCCGATATTCTCAAGGACACCGAAACAAGGATGAAGAAGGCCATGGAGGCCTTGCATCACAACCTCGAATCGGTCCGCACCGGCCGCGCCTCGCCCGCCCTGGTCGAGCGGATCCATGTCGACTACTACGGCGCCTCCACGCCGCTCAACCAGCTCGCCGGGATTTCCGTCCCAGAGTCCCGCCTGATCGTCATCCAGCCCTGGGACCGCGGCAGCATTGGCCCAATCGAAAAGGCCATCATGACGTCCGACCTTGGGCTGAATCCCAACAATGACGGCCAGGTAATCCGCATTTCCATCCCCATGCTCACCGAGGAACGACGCAAGCAACTCGTCAAGGTTGTTCACGCCACCGTGGAAGATAGCAAGGTCGCCGTCCGCAACATCCGCCGCGATGCGCTGTCGCGGGTGAAGGATCTCCTGACCAGGAAGGAGATTGGCGAAGACGACGAGAAACGTGCCCAGCAGGAAATCGAAGCCACCGCGAAAAAGTTCGTTGACGAGGCGGACAAGATCGGCAAGGCCAAGGAACAGGAAGTCCTTGAGGTCTAGCGATGCCACAATCCGAATCTGAGTGCTCCGGCGAACCTGGCGAGCGCCCACCATCCCAGCAAACATCCATCGCTCCGGGACACGTCCCCCGGCACGTCGCCATCATCATGGATGGCAACGGTCGTTGGGCCGCGAAGCGTGGCCTCGATCGCATCCAGGGTCACGAGCGCGGCACCGACAATATCCGCCGCATTACGCGCGCCGCCGGAGAACTCGGCATCGAATACCTCACCTTGTGGGCCTTTTCCACCGAGAACTGGTCGCGCCCAGCCGAGGAAGTCGAAGGCATCCTCCGCATCCTCGCCAAGGCGATCGATAGCGAAACCGAGGAACTCCATCGCCAGGGAGCCCGGCTCCGCCATATCGGTGAACTGGACGCCCTCGAACCGAGCCTCCGCGAATCCGTCCTCGCCGCCATCGACCTCACCAGGAATAATCGCGCGATCACCCTGACGCTTGCCTTCAATTACGGTGGCCAGCGGGAAATCGTCCACGCCGCGCAACAACTTATCCGCGATGGGCTCGCGCCAGAAGACGTCGACGAGCACGCCATCCGCGAACGTCTCTATGCCCCCGATCTCCCCGACGCCGACCTCATCATCCGCACCTCGGGCGAGTTCCGCATGAGCAACTTCCTGCTCTGGCAGGGCGCCTACGCCGAATTCTTCTTCTCCCAGAAATTGTGGCCCGATTTCGATGAACACGATCTCATCGAAGCAACGCTCGATTACTCTCATCGCGAGCGCCGCTTCGGGGCCTTGGCGCCAACCAGCTAGAGGAGGACGTTCGCGGTGAAGCAGCGCTCAATCTCGGCCATCGGAGTGGTGGTCGTTGGCCTCGTGCCCGCCATTCTCGGCGGCTGGACCTTCGCCGTCGTCTTCACCCTCATCGCCGTCATCGCCTGCCACGAAGCGCTCGCCATTACGGGCGACACCACTACCCCCATCCGGTACATTGGCCTCGGAATCGTCATCGCGACCGGCCTCCTCGCCGCGCTCGACGCGGGCAGCCATGCGTTCTCCACCATCGTTGTCCTGGCCGTCGGATTGCCACTCGCCGCCGCCGTGTTTCTGAGCCATACCCACGGCATGGAACACTGGACGGCCACCGCGGCCACCAGCCTCTATGTCGCGCTTCCAACCTGGGCCGCGATCACGCTCCGTGACTCGGAGAGCTATCCGGCGAACGAATGGCTCAGCAACCTCGCCGGAATCATGCCAGATGTCTCGAACGCCACCGGCGGCGGGCTTGCCTGGCTCCTGCTCGCCCTGCTGATCACCTGGCTCTCGGATACCTTCGCCTACCTCGTCGGCAAATCCATTGGCCGCACCAAACTCATTCCCCGCGTCAGTCCCAACAAGACCGTCGAGGGCGCGATCGGTGGACTGGTGGCGGCCGGGCTCATCGCGGTCATCTGCGACTGGCTTTTCGGCATGGAACTCGGTCTCCCAATCGCGTTGCTCATCGGCATTGGACTCGGTATCGCCGGCCAGATCGGCGACCTCTCGGAGTCCATGTTGAAACGCGCGCGTGGCGTCAAGGACAGCGGCACAGTCATTCCCGGACACGGTGGCATGCTGGATCGTATTGACGCCCTGATCTTCATCTTCGTCGCCGCCTGGCTCATCGCCCCCATCGTCTGATGATGTCCACCCGCATCGAAAGGTCACCATGTCTCGCACTGGCATAGCGGTTCTCGGCTCCACCGGCTCCATTGGCGTCCAAACGCTCGATGTCATCGCCCATCTCGGCGACCGCTTTCGGGTCGTCGCCCTCGCCGCCGGCAACAACCGGGAACTCCTTGCCAGCCAGGTGGCCGCCTTCGATCCGGACATCGTCGTCGCCCGGTCAACCGAACCTATCGGAAACAGGAAGGTCTTCCCCACGCCAGCAGGCCTGATAGAGGCCGCCACTCACCCCGATGTCGACATCGTCGTCGCCGCCACCTCGGGCCATGACGCCATCCGCGCCACGTGGGCCGCCATCGAAGCCGGCAAAACCATCGCCATCGCCAACAAGGAAACCATCGTCTGCGCGGGCGAACTCATTATTCCGCTCGCCCAGCGTCACGGCGTCGAACTCCGCCCGGTCGATAGCGAACACAGCGCCGTGTGGCAGTGCCTCATGACCGGCAATCGTCCAGATCTCGCGCGGCTCATCCTCACTGCGTCAGGCGGTCCATTCCTGCACACAAGTCCGGACGACCTCGCCAAAGTCACCGTCGCCGATGCCCTGGCCCATCCCAACTGGAGCATGGGGAGCAAAATCACCATCGACTCCGCCACCATGATGAACAAGGGCCTCGAAATCATCGAAGCCCATCACCTCTTCGATGTTCCCTACAATCAGATCGAGGTCGTCATCCACCGGGAGCAGATCGTTCACTCCATGGTCGAATGGTCCGATCGCACCACCATCGCGCAGATGAGCTTTCCGAACATGAAGCTCCCCATCCAGTACGCGCTCACCTACCCCGACCGGGTTCCCGGCCCTCCGGCCGCCATCGACTTCTCCCGCATCAGCACCATGTCGTTCGAGCAGGTGAAGCCCGACCAATTCCCCGCGCTCGCCCTTGCGCGCGATGCTGGCAACCGTGGTCAAACGTACCCCACCGTCCTCAGCGCCGCCGATGAAATCGCCGTCGCCGCATTCCTCGATGGGCGCATCGCGTTCACCGAGATTGCCTCGGTGGTCGAGTCGGTGCTCGCCGCCCACGACCCCCTACCCGTTTCCGATCTCGACACGATCCACCATGCCGACGCCTGGGCCCGCGCCTACGCAACCCAACACCTGGCCACCCGAACCACCGGGTAACTGCCTGCGTCAACGGTGGGGCTTCAAGAGGATCCAGTACGGGCAGACCTGGCGCGATTGGGCACGCAACGATCCTTATGGAGAGCAAGCGGCTGTTGTCCGCCCTGCATATTGGCGCCAAACGTCGAAACGCACGCTACATCGCGTGCTCATCCAGCCACGGCCGCAACTCTCGTTCCCGCACGTCCAGCGCGAATGTCGCCACCGAAATCCGAGCAGGGACCAGTTGCGCCAGGACCTCCGCGCAGGCATTGATCGTCGAACACGTCGTCCGAACATCATCCACCAGCAGGAACCGCAATCCCGGTGGCGGCGCATACGCCAAATCGAGCGCGAACGCTCCCCGAACGTTGCCCTGTCGCGACTCTCGATCGAGGCTCACCTGAGGCGCCGTCTCCCGAACGCGAGCCACGAGCGGCAGGCACCGTGCGCCAAGATGTCGCGCCAACCCTTCCGCCAGCACCTGCGACTGGTTGTAGCCGCGCGCCCGCATCCGCCCAGCATGCAATGGAACCGGCACAACGATGTCGATCGACCCAAGCTCGGACACCACTGGCGCCATCCGGTCCGCCAGGTCTGGCCCCCGGCTCCATTCGTCTCCGTACTTGAACGACTTGACCGCGTTCGGCACCCAGCCTGTATAGGCGTATGCCGACCTCGCCATCGCGATACACCGATCGAGATCGGCGCAATGTCCACAGACAGGCTGTACCGGAGCCCCGCATCGATAGCAGATTCCCACATCCAGCCGCGGCAACGAACGCTCGCACATGGCGCACAGCCAGGTCCCCCGCATGCCGCAGCCGGCACACGTCTTCGGGTACAGCAGTTCGACGAACCCCTGGCGCATTCGCTGCCATAATGGAGCCATCACGAATGCACCGGCTTCCCTGGCCCTCTCATGCCTTCACTCCGTTGCTCGTCAGGATCACGCAGATTGCACCAGTTTACCGACTCCGACGCCCAAACGCTCCTGTTTGGAACCAGCACGCTCGCCGCCATCGTCAGCGCGGAACCCGCTGGCGCCAATCACATGCACCTCTACCAGCGCCAACCAGACGGCTCCACCAGCCTGATCGCCGAGGAAGCACGTCCCTGGCTTATATCCCAGTCCGGTTCACGTCTCGCAAACCGCCGGGGCGCCACCATCCAGCATCTCGAGGGCGACCTGCCTCTAACGGAGCTAGTCACGTTCGATTCACGCATCGACTACCGCGACGCTACGAGCGGCCTATCGAATGATGACTTCTCGATCCTCGCCATCCGTTCGCCCATCACCCAGTTCCTGGTCCGCTCGGGCATCACGCTGTTCAAGGACATGCAGTTCGAGCAACTCCGCCGCCTGCAACTCGACATCGAAACGCTTGGCCTCGATCCGTCCATCCCCGAGGCGGAGGTCATCATGGCCGCCCTCAAACAGGGAGATCACGAGGAGGTCCTGATTCAGGAGACCACCGAGGCCGACTTGCTCGAACGCCTCTCCACCGCGATCCAGGCGCTCGATCCCGATGTCATCGAAGGCCACAACATCTTCCTCTTTGACCTGCCTTATCTCATCGAACGCGCCCGACGCACTAGCGTCCAACTGGCCTTCGGCCGAGACGGCTCGCCTCCCAACCTCGCCCAGTTCCGCAGCAACTTCCGGGTCGGCCCCGTCTCGCTCCCATACACCTCGGTCCACGTCCGGGGCCGCCACATCGTCGACACCTACCAGCAAATCCAGCGCTGGGATGTGCAGGGCAAACTCTCCAGCTACGGCCTGAAGAGCATCATGCGTGAACTGGAACTCGAACGCGACGATCGCACCCACGTCGAAGGCCAGGAAATCGCCACGCTCTGGCGCGAAGGCGAACGATCCCGGGAACGCCTCGCCGAATATGCCCTCGACGACGTGCGCGATGTCGACCGCCTATCTCGAATAACCCTCCCCCGCGAGTTTTACCAGTCCCAAATCGTCCCCATGGCGTTGCAAACATCCACCACCTCTGGCATGGGCACAAAAATCGACCTCCTTATGACCCGCGCCTATCTCGCGGCGGGTCACTCGCTGCCGCTGCCGTACCCATCTCGTCCATTCGCCGGAGCCCATCTCGAACTCATTCGAACCGGCGTCTTCGGCCCCGTGGTCAAGGCGGACGTCGAAAGCCTGTATCCCTCGATCATGCTCGAAGGCAACATTACGTCCCGCAATGATGTGCTCAGAGCCATGCCCCTGCTGTTGCGCGACCTCACCGCACGCCGGATCGACGCCAAACGTCGATCCGCGACATCCACCGGCGACGAATACGCGCTCTGGGACGGTCTGCAGGGCACGTTCAAGGTCCTCATCAACTCGTTCTTTGGCTATCTTGGCTTTGGCCGTGGACGTTTCAATGACTTCGACGCCGCCGAACGCGTCACCATGGAGGGTCAGCGCCTCATCCAGATGGTCGTCGCCGGGCTGGAATTCGAGGGCGCTTCCCCAATCGAGGTCGATACCGACGGCGTTTTCTTCACTCCACCCGAATCCGTTGAATCACAGGAGGCAGAGGAAGCGTTCATAGACCTGCTCTCTTCGCGGCTGCCCGGCCGGATCCGTCTCGCCCACGACGGGCGCTATGAGCGGATGATGTCGCTCAAGCTCAAGAACTACGCGCTCCTCGGCTACGATGGCGCCATGACCATGAAGGGCAGCGCGCTCCGCAGTCGCCGCATGGAACCGTGCCTGCGCGAATTCCTCCGCGAAGCCGCCTTCAGCTTCATGCGAGATCAGCGCGACCATGTCCGCGAGCTCTACTTCGAACTCGCGTCCGCCATCCAGGAGAAGCGGCTTCCACCCGAAGCGTTCAGCCAGTGGTCCATGCTGAAGCAATCGACCATCGGCAACCAGCCACGTCTGAGACGTCTCCTCGAAGCGAACCAGGGCCGCTGGCGCTACGGTGAGCGCGTCTCGCTTTACGAACGCGAAGACGGCCAGCTCGCATTCACCGAGGACTACGCCAACGACGAAAACACAACCATCCTCCTGCGGCATCTTCGCGATACGGCCGCCCGCTTCGAACTGCTCTTCGAAGACATCCAGGAGTTCGACGCATTCTTCCCCCTTATCCAGCCAACGTCCTCCCTCGACGCCGCCCGCGCCCAAAAACCCGTCCGCCAGCTCGACCTCTTCGGCTGACACCAGGCCGAAACCCACCGCGCGCGGTACAATGAACGAACCGAACCTACGCGACACAAAGGAGTGCAGCGTGACACAAACAATCGAATCGTCAGACCTTGGCTCATTGGTCGAGGGCCTGGACCCGGCTGCCACGGAGCGCCTCGTTTGGCGTGGCGGGCAAGTCGAACTAGACCTCTCGGTCTACCTCACCACTCGAACCCCACCGCCCGACCTCACCAGTTCTGGACGGTGCATCGTCCTCGCCGGAGACAACGTCCTGCTGATGACGAACCCCAGCGGAGATCACATCCTGCCCGGAGGCCGCGTCCATCCCGGCGAAGACACACGCGCCGCCACCATCCGTGAACTCGCCGAAGAAACCGGAATCTCCATCGCCAGTCCCGAGCAGGTCGCGGTGCTCGTCTACCGGCATGTCACACCAAAGCCGGAAATCTATCGCTACCCCTATCCCGTCTTCATCAATGCCGTCTACGTGCAACGCCTGTCCGGGCCGATCGACGTCACCGTTAACGACACCTATGAACTGGCTGGAGAATTCGTGCCCATCGAAACGGCCAGGACTCATCTCCCCATGCATCAGCAAGTAATTCTGCATTTGGTGGCCGGAAAGCACTAACGGGACCTGCGCGGTTTGGCGGGCCAAACCCGAAAAACTCATTGGAGGAGGGCATGCCCCACAGCGCCTCAGTCGTGGCCAAAGTTGTCGAGCGGCTCCATCATTCGCGGCCCACGGTCGCGCTTTGTCGGCTTGTCGAAGGAAATCCGCTCCGTGACTGGCTGCACGACTCAAGCCTGATCGTTCAACGCGGACCTGGACTCGCCGCGCTGAAAGCGGCATCCCCGACGTCGGC
>CAZUPA010000010.1:36275-37901 GCA_964622205.1 uncultured Sphaerobacteraceae bacterium | reverse complement strand
CCCACCCGCGGTTCACCGCCGCGCTGGTGGAGCAGCTTGGCACGCTGGCGACCGGGCACCAGAGCTTCGGCAGCGACGTTCGCGCCGAACTGCTCGCCGAAATCGCCACCATCGCGCCTGAAGGCGTTTCCCGCTCGTTCCTCAGCAACTCCGGCGCGGAGTCCGTCGAGGCCGCGCTCAAGTTCGCCCAGGCGTGTACCGGCAAGCAGGGGATCGTCGCCGCCCGCCGTGGCTATCACGGGCGAACGCTCGGCGCGCTCTCGGCGACGGCGGACAAGAAGTACCGCGCCCCGTTCGAACCGCTGCCGCTGCCGTCCCAGCACGTCTCCTGGAACGACGCCGGGGCGATCGAGGCCGCCATCTCCGATACGACCGGAGCGATCGTGCTCGAACCGATCCAGGGCGAGGGCGGCATCCATGTCGGCGAGCCAGCGTACCTCCAGGCCGTGCGCGAGATCGCCACCCGGAAGAACGTCCTGCTCATCGTGGACGAGATCCAGAGCGGATTCCGCACCGGCGCGCCGTTCGCCTCGGTCGCGGCCGGGATCACGCCGGACATCATCGTGACCGCCAAGGCGATCGCCAACGGGTTCCCGATTGGCCTTACGCTGGTGACCGAAGAGATTAGCGCGGCGGTGCCGGGTGGGGCGCACGGCTCGACCTTTGGCGGGAATCCGCTGGCCGCTCGCGCCGCGCTCGAAACCCTCCGGATCTACCGCGATGAGAACATCTACGAGCATTGCGCCACGCTTGGCGAAACCATTATCAGCCGCATCGAAGCGCTCCAGAGCCCTGGCATCCGCGCGGTTCGCGGCAAGGGCCTGATGATCGGGATCGAACTCAAGCAGAAGTCGACCCCTGTCCTCAAGGGCCTTCAGGAGCGCGGCGTGCTTACCCTACCCGCCGGTTCGACGGTGATTCGGCTGCTGCCGCCATTCATCTGGCAAGAGGCCCAGGTCGATGAGTTGATGGCCGCCCTCGAAGACGTGCTGGCCTGATCCGCGCGGGGCGTATCATGGCACGGCATCGTCCCCGGATGTTCAGCCGCCGTTCGCTGATGGCGGGCGCGGCGGCAATCGCCGGCGCCCAGTTTGGGCCCGCACGCTCCCAGGCCCAAACCACCGCCTACGGCTACCCGAGGGTGTCGCTGCCTGAATGGCCGGAGCGATCGGACCTGTTCGGTCCGGCCGCCGATGCCGTCTGGGTACGGTTGCTCTCCACGTCCACCCTGCTCGACGCGACGGTCGACAACACTCTGGTTGGCTCGTTGGCGCTGACGTCGATCCTGTCGCCAGAACGCACTCGTCTTGAGTTGACGGTCCGGCCAGATGCGCTGTTCGCCGATGGCGGCCGGGTGATGGCCGCCGATGTCGCCGCCAGCCTCAATCATGCCTGGGAGGTCCAGCGCGAGGGGGATGACGCTTGGCGCTGGGAGAACGTCGAGACCATCGACCTCGCCGGAAGCGAGACGGTTGCCTTGACCTTGCGCCAGCCCGATGCGTCGATCCCGGCGCTGCTCGCTTCGTCGCGTACGCCAATTCTGCCGGAGTCATGGATCGCCAGCTTCGCCAGGCAAACCGAACCGGAGACGCCCGTGTCGTCCGGCGCGTTCCAGTTGCAGGCGGT